>NZ_JBEXLR010000039.1:0-51210 GCF_040610095.1 Micromonospora sp. NPDC004540 | reverse complement strand
TGTTCGGGTGCTTACCGGTGAACTGCTCGGCGAGCGGACCGTACGCGGTCACCACGTCGGCGCCGGTGTGGCCGCTGGTCGTCCAGTCCAGGTTGAAGCTCTGGCCGCTGCCCTTGATCGCGAACGGCCCGTCCTCGGCCGAGACGCCGTCGCCGGACTCGTCGGAGGTGGCGGTGTCCTCGACGGTCAGGCCGCCGCACTCGTGGTCGCCGGTCACCACGACCAGCGTGTCCGGGTGGCTGGCCGCGTAGTTGCGGGCCACCGCCACGGCATTCTCCAGCTCGCCGAGCGCCTGGAGCATCCGGGTGCCGTTGTTGTTGTGGGCGAACTCGTCGATGCCCTCCTCCTCGACGAAGAGGAAGAAGCCCTTCTTGTTCGTCGACAGCGTCGACAGCGCCTTCTCCGTCATGGCGGCCAGGCTGACCGGCGGGGCGTACACGTCGCCCTGGCCCTCGGGCCGCTGCTGGAACAGCTCCTCGTTGCCGAAGAGGCCGAGCAGCTTGCCGCCCTTGGCGGCCTGGAGCTGGGCGGCGGTGGAGACGTACTGGTAGCCCTTGGTCCTGGCCTCGGCGACCAGGTCGCCCTTGGTGCCCTTGCTGGCCTCGGACGGGTCCTCGGCCGCCTGGTCCGGGTACGCGCCGGCGTTGCCGGCCGGCAGCCACCAGTCCTCGCCGCCGCCCAGGATCACGTCCGGCCGGGTGACCTCCAGGTACTGCCGGGCGATCTCGTCCTGCACGGAGCGGTCGGCGGTGTTCGCGAAGAAGGCCGCCGGGCTGGCGTCGGTGACCTGGGCGGTGGTGACCAGGCCGGTGGCCTTGCCGGCCGCCTTGGCCTGAGCGCCGAGGACGGGCAGCGGCTTGCCGTCCACGTCGACGCTGATCGCACCGTTGTAGGTCTGCTCGCCGGTGGCCCAGGCGGTCGCCGCCGCGGCCGAGTCGGTGATCGGCGTCTTCGGGTCGTGCGGGCTGGTGGTGAGCTGCCCGGAGTACGGCAGCTTGTCCATGGTGAGCTGGCCGTCGAGTCCGGCCAGGTAGAGGCGGGCCGCCTCGCGCTGGGCGGCGGCCATGCCGTCGCCGTTGATGAAGATGACGTTGCGGGCCTTGCCCTTGGCCGCGCCGGCGTCGGCGGCGGTGATCGGGTTGGCCAGGCTCAGTCCGGCGGCGGCCACCGCCCCCGCGACGACGGGGTCACGGGTGTCCTCCTGGACGGATGGAACGCTTGGCGGCCATCACGCAACCGCAGCCACTGGCCGAAAGCCTGGCCGGCAGATGAACGAAGGGCGGCCGTTGCCGGGACTTTGTCGCCCGAGGCAACGGAAATTTGGCTGGTTCGATCGACCGGGCGGGGGTAGTGGCCCAGGCAAGCCGTTCCGCAACCCACCGGTAAGGGGCTGTTGAGATGACCGACGTACAGACGGAACGGGACGTCGTCGACGTCCTGATGACCGACCACCGCGAGGTCGAGGCGATCTTCGTCGAGCTGGAGAGCCGACAGGGCACCCCGGAGCACCGGCGGCAGCTCGCCGACGTGGTGATCGCCGAGCTGGTCCGGCACTCCGTGGCCGAGGAGGTCCATGTCTATCCGGCCGCCCGCAAGGCCCTCCCCGACGGCGACCAGATCGCCGAGCACGAGATCTCCGAGCACGCCGACGCCGAGCGGACCATGAAGGAGTTGGAGTCGCTGGACCCCTCCGACCCGCGCTTCGACGAGCTGCTGACCAAGCTGACCGGGACCATCCGGCACCACGTGCAGGACGAGGAGAACGACCTCTTCCCCCGGCTCCGCGCGGCCTGCGCACGCGAGGAGCTCATCGAGCTGGCCGGCAAGGTGGAGGCGGCGAAGAAGTCGGCGCCGACCCGGCCGCACCCGGCCGCACCGGACCACCCGCCGGCGAACAAGCTGCTCGCCCCGGGCACCGGCCTGGTCGACCGGATGCGCGACGCGCCCAGCGGCCGGCCCACCTCGATGCGGGAGCTGCGCGAAAAGTCCTGACCCCCGACCGCGGCGGCCACGCCCCCGGCGCGGGGGGCGGGGCCGCCGCCGCGTGTCAGGGGGTCTGCGGGTACGGGTCGAGCGGACGTTCGAAGAAACTCTCCAGCACCACCACGGTCTGCGTGCCGGTGACACCCTCCACCTGGAACAGCCGGCGCAGGCTGGCCTGCAGCTGCTCGGGCGTGCCGACCCGGATCTTCACGAGCAGCGAGGCGGGGCCGGCGATGACGTGTGCCTCCTCCACCTCGGGCAGCGCGGCGAGCGCATCCCGGGTGGGGCGGTCGCCCATCCAGGCGTTCGCCTCCACCAGCACGAACGCCAGGACTCCCCGGCCGACCGCGGCGGGGTCGACGTCCACCGTGGTCCGCCGGACCACCCCCTGCTCGCGCAACTTGCGCACCCGTTCGTGGACCGCCCCGGTGGAAAGCCCGACGACCCCGGCCAGCGTCGCGTACGACTGGGTGGCGTCGTGTTGCAGCGCCGCGAGCAGCTTCCGGTCGACGTCGTCCATGACCGCGCCTCCGTTCGGTGTCCCACCTCACGGCCGAATGCCGTTCGGTCATGTTAGCGTCATGCCGAACGTCAGTCACGGGTGGAGGCGGTCAACGTGGATCGGTTCAGGACGCGCTTCGAGGTGCGGGACGAGCGGTTCCGCCGGGTCAACGGCGACGAATGGACGGAGTGCCTCTGGACCGGGGGCCGCTGGCTGGAGGGCCCGGCCTGGTTCTCCGCCGGGCGCTACCTGGTCTTCAGCGACATCCCCAACGACCGCCTGCTGCGCTGGGACGAGACCACCGGGGCGGTCGGGGTGTTCCGCCATTCGGCCGGCTACGCCAACGGGCACACCGTCGACCGGCGGGGGCGGCTGGTGAGCTGCGAGCAGGGCGGGCGGCGGGTCACCCGGACCGAGGCCGACGGCACCGACACGGTGCTCGCCGATCGCTGGCGCGGCAAGCGGCTGAACAGCCCCAACGACGTGGTCGAGCACTCCGACGGCTCGATCTGGTTCACCGACCCGAGCTACGGCATCGACAGCGACTACGAGGGCCACCGGGCCGAGAGCGAGATCGGCGGCAACCACGTCTACCGGGTCGACCCGCACGACGGCGAGGTGCGCCGCGTCGCCGACGACTTCGGGCAGCCGAACGGGCTGGCGTTCAGCCCCGACGAGTCCCTGCTCTACGTGGTCGACACCCGGGCGAAACACCTGCGCCGGTTCGCCGTGACCGAGGGCGGCACGCTGCGCGGCGGCGAGGTCTTCGCCACCTGCGACGCCGGCTCCTTCGACGGCGTGCGCCTCGACGACGCCGGCCGGGTCTGGGTGGCCGCGCACGACGGGCTGCACTGCTTCGACCCGGACGGCACGCTGCTCGGCAAGCTGCACCTGCCGGAGGTGGTCGCCAACTTCACGTTCGGCGGCCCGAAGCGCAACCAGCTCTACATCTGCGCCTCCAGCTCGCTGTTCAGCCTGCGGGTCAACGTCAACGGGGCGCGCTACCCGGGCTGGTGACCGTCAACCCTCCGGCGCGATCCGCCGGAGGCTGTCGGACACGACGATCGCCTCCAGCGGGCAGGACTCGGCCGCGTCCAGCACCGACTCGTCGGCGGCGATCCGCTCCGCCACCGGCCGGGACAGCCCGTCGACCAGCGCGAAGTGCTGCGGCGCCACGCCGGCGCAGATCCCGGACCCGATGCACCGGGTCGGGTCGACGTGCAGCCGCCACTCGGTCTCCCCGCTCACGCGTCCTCCCCCGCTCCGACCCGGCTCACCAGGCCACCGGCATCGCCACCAGGCCCCGCACCAGCAGGCCGCTCTTCCAGGTCGGCTCCTCCACCGGCACGGCGAGCCGAAGGCCGGGGGCCCGGTCGAGCAGAGTCTCCAGCACCACCCGCAGCTCCATCCGGGCCAGTTGCGCCCCGACGCAGTGGTGCACGCCGTGGCCGAAGCCGAGGTGCGGGTTGACCTGCCGGGTCAGGTCGAGGCGGTCGGCGTCGGTGAAGACGGTGTCGTCCCGGTTGGCCGCCGCGATGTTCACCACCGCCGGCTCGCCCGCCCGGACCAGCACCCCGCCCAGCTCGACGTCCTCGGTGGCGTAGCGGGGGAAGGCCGCCGTGGCGCCGAGCGGGATGAACCGCATCAACTCCTCGACGGCGACCGGCACCAGCTCCGGCCGGTCCCGCAGGGTGTCCCCGGCGCCGGGGGTGGTGAGCAGCACGTACACCATGTTGGGGATCTGGGTCACGGTGGTCTCGTGGCCGGCGGCGAGCAGCCCGGCGGCGAGGGTGACCAGCTCCTGCTCGGTGAGCCGGTCGACGTTGTCGTCGCGCGCCCGGACCATGGCGCTGAGCAGGTCGCCGGTGGGCTCCACCCGACGCCGGGCGACCAGCCCGCCCATGTAGGCGAGCAGGCTGTCGAGGTAGTGCTGGGCGAGACCGGGGTCGAGAGGATGCCGGTCTCCTGCTGGCGCGGCGTGTTCCGCGGGCGGTGCGGGTCGACTCCGCACGACTCGACGCTGAGCCATGCCCCGACTGCGGATGGTAGCGAGAACGGTCGATGGAGACCAGAGGGTTGTTCCGGTCCCGACACGACGATCCCGGGCCGCCCGCGCGGGACGGCCCGGGATCGGGGCCCGGTCAGCGGCCGGTGTCGCCCTCGCCGGTCCGCTGCTGCGCCATGTCGACGCCCTTGTCGATCTTCTCGTCGTACTTGCCCTGGGTCCGCTTGTCGGCCATGTCGCCGCCCTTTTCAATCCCCTGGTCGACCTGCTTGTCGTGCTTGTCGGCGAAGTCCTTGGCCTTGTCCATGAAGTCGCTCATGTCGGTTCTCCCTTCGATACCGTGAATGCCTTCCCTGGGGCCGGAGGCCCAAACGCGCCATGTCCGGAGCTCGCCCGGGTGTCGGATTCGCGTGCGTCGGGTACCAACGGCCACGATCGAGGAGGCGACGTGGACGAGGACGCTGGAACGCCGAAGTCGGCGGAGCGCGGCCGGGCGGCGGGACCGCGACAGACCTGGGCCGGGCTGCCCTGGCCGGTACGGACGGCCGTCACCTGGAGCGCCTGCCTCGTGGTGGTGGTCGCCGCGCTCTGGCTGCTCGGGAAGATCGCGGTGCTGCTGGCGCCGCTGGCCGTGGCGCTGGCCGGCACGCTCTTCCTCACCGCGCTGCTCGACCCGGTGCTGCTCCGGCTGCGCCGACTCCGGGTGCCGGCGGCGCTGGCCGCCCTGCTCAGCGTCCTGCTGCTGCTCGGCGTCCTGGTCGGCGTCGGGGCGCTGGTGTGGAACCTGACGGCGAGCCAGTTCGGCGAGCTGAGCCAGCAGCTCGACCAGGGCCTGGAGCGCAGCCGGGACTTCGTCACCTCGAGCCTGCCGGTCACCGACGAGCAGCTCGACCGCCAGATCAAGCAGATCCGGGAAGGGCTCAGCGGCAGCGCCCCCGACCCGGTCGCCGGGGCGCGGACGGCCGCCGAGGTGGCCGGCTCGATCCTGCTCGGCCTGGTGCTGCTCTTCTTCCTGCTCAAGGACGGCCGGTCGATGTGGCACTGGGTGCTGCGCCGGATGACCGGGCCGCGCCGCGAGCTGACCGCCGAGGCGGGCCGGGCCGGCTGGCGGACGCTCGGCGCGTACAGCCGGGGCACAATGATCATCGCGGCGATCGACGCCATCGGCATCGGGCTGGCGCTGGTGGTGCTGCGCGTACCGCTCGCCCTGCCGCTCGCGCTGATCACCTTCCTCGGCGGGTTCGTGCCGATCATCGGCGCCACCGTGGCCGGCGCGATCGCGGTGCTGGTCGCCCTGGCCGCCAACGGCCCCACCACGGCCCTGCTCACCCTCGCCGCGGTGATCGCCGTGCAGCAGATCGAGGGCAACCTGCTGGAGCCGCTGGTGATGAAGCGGCAGGTGCAACTGCACCCGGCGGTCATCCTGGTGGTGGTCACCGCCGGCACGCTGATCGCCGGCATCGCGGGCGCGTTCGTCTCGGTGCCGATCGCCGCGGTCACCTGGCGGGTGCTGGACACCGTGCAACGCCACCGGGCCGCCCTGCCCGGCTGACCCGCCCCGCCCGGTCAGGCCGGGTGCGGCTGGCGGAGGTGGGTGGTGAACCAGGTCCCGGCCTGGTCGGCCACCTGCTCCAGGGTGCCCGGCTCCTCGAAGAGGTGGGTGGCGCCGGGCACTATCCGCAGCTCGGCGATGTCGCCCAGCTCCGCCCGGGCCTGCTCGTTCAGCACGATGACCTGCTCGTCCAGCCCACCGACGAGCATCAGCGTCGGGGCACGTACCGCCGAGAGCGAGCTGCCGGCCAGGTCCGGACGGCCGCCCCGGGAGACCACCGCGCCGACCTGCTCCGGCCGGGCCGCGGCGGCGACCAGGGCGGCGGCCGCCCCGGTGCTGGCGCCGAAGAGCCCGATCGGCAGCCGGCCCAGCGTCGGCTCGGCGGCCATCCAGTCCACGATGGCGGCCAGCCGCTCGGCGAGCATGCCGATGTCGAAACGCAGCTCGGCGGTGACGGCGTCCCGCTCGTCCTCCTCCGGGGTGAGCAGGTCGACCAGCACGGTGCCCAGCGCCCGCCCGTTGAACTCGTGCGCCACCGCCACGTTGCGCGGGCTGTGCCGCGAACTGCCGCTCCCGTGTGCGAACAGCACCACCCCCACGGCCCCCGACGGCACCATCACGTCCGCCGGCAACCCACCGTCCACCACCGGCACGCTCACCTCACGGGAATCCCCCATACCCCACACCTCCCACCCCCGGCATACCCCGCACCCCCATCCCCTCACCTCCGCACCCGCCGAGGCTCGACAGTTGCCTTGACGTCGGCGGCAAGGTTTAGCGTGAGGGCGGTCAGGGGGCGAGCACGCAGGTGGGGGCGGGTGGAATGCGGATCGGCGAGTTGGCCGAGCGGGCCGGGACCAGCACCCGGACCCTTCGCTACTACGAGTCCCAGGGGCTGGTGTGCCCACGCCGGTCGGCGAACGGCTACCGGGTCTACGACGAGGCGGAGCTGCGCGTCGTGCACGAGATCCGGGCGCTGCTGGCGGTCGGCTTCGGGCTGGACGACATCCGGCCGTTCGTGGCCTGCCTGCGGGCCGGCAACAGCTCCGGGGACGTCTGCCCCGACTCGGTGGCGGTGCTGCGCCGCAAGCTGGCCGAGGTGGACGACTACCTCGACCGGCTCGGGGCGGTCCGCCACCAACTGCACGACCAGCTCGCCCGCGCGATCGCCCATCGGGAGGAAACATGCCTCAGGACACGCAGCAGGGCCGACTGACCGCGGTCACCGACGAGACCTTCGCGGCCACCGTGCTGGCCGCCGACCGGCCGGTGGTGGTCGACTTCTGGGCGGAGTGGTGCCCGCCCTGCCGCCCGGTCTCCAGGCACCTGGCGGAGCTGGCCGAGGAGTTCGGCGACGCGTTGCGCTTCGTCACCGTGAATTCGGACGAGAACCCACAGAGCACCCGGGCGTGCCAGGTGATGTCGATGCCGACGATGCTGGTGTTCCGGGACGGCCAGGTGGTGGGCTCGATCGTCGGCGCCCGGCCGAAGAACCACCTGCGGCTGAGCTTCGCCCGGCACCTCGACGGTTGAGCCGGCCCGGATCGGGAAGGCGCGGGGTGACCACGGACCCCGACGGATCGCGAGGATCGTCATGGCGAAACAGGACAGGTCCCGGGAGCAGGAGCTCACCGAGCAGGAACGCCGCAAACAGGAGCTGAAGGGCTCGCCGGACTGGGCGGACCGCGCCTCCGTGGCACGCACCGCCGACGACCCGCGGGCAACGGCGCCGCGCGACGCCGGCGGCCGGCCGTCCAACGGCCGCCAGTTCTGACGTACGCCGACGAAGCCCCGGCCCGCGTGCTCGCGGGTCGGGGCTTCGCTCAGCTCATGTTCTCGGGCAGGTGCAGCAGGGGCGCCCGGCCCGGCGGCTGCTCCGGCTGCGGCCCGGACGGGTGCGCCGGCGGCACTGGCACGGTGACCGGCTGGGCGGCGGTGACGCGGATCGGCTCGCCGTGGTGGCGCAGCTCCACCTCCGTGTGCGGTCCTCCGTTGCGGAGCGAGTAGGTCGTCTGGTGCGGCCGGACGTCCACCCGCAGCCGCATTGACCGCCACTGGAGGGAGAACTCCAGCCTGCTGAGCCGACTGGGGAGCCGGGGCGAGAACGAGAGCGTCCCGTCGTGGTCGCGCAGGCCGCCGAAGCCGGCGACCAGGGCGATCCAGGCCCCGGCGAGTGAGGCCATGTGCACCCCGTCCCGGGTGTTCTCGTTCAGGTCGTGCAGGTCCATGAGCGCGGCCTCGCGCAGGTAGCGGTGGGCCAGCTCGGGGTAACCCACCTCGGCCGCCATGACCGCCTGCGTACAGGCGCTCAGCGAGGAGTCCCGCACGGTGCGCCGCTCGTAGTAGTTGAAGTTGCGCACCTTCTCCGGGCCGGTGAACGCGTCGCCCCGCCAGTGCATGGCGAGCACCAGGTCCGACTGCTTGACTACCTGCTTCCGGTACAGGTCGAAGTACGGGTAGTGCAGAAGCAGGGGGTACTTCTCCGGCGGGGTGTGCTCGAAGTCCCACTCCTGCAACCGGGTGAAGCCCTCCACCTGGCCGTGCACGTTGATCTCCGGGTCGTACGGGAGGTGCATGGCGTTGGCCGCGTCCCGCCAGGCGGCCGCCTCCTCCTCGGTGACGCCGAGGTCGAGGGCCTGGTCCCGGTGGCGCATCGCGCAGTCGGCGGCGGTGAGCAGGTTCCGCTGCGCCATCAGGTTGGTGTAGACGTTGTCGTTCTTGACCGCGGTGTACTCGTCCGGGCCGGTCACCCCGTCGATGTGGAACCGCCCGGTGCGGTCGTGGTGGCCGAGCGAGCGCCACAGCCGCGCGGTCTCGACCAGCAGCTCCAGCCCGATCTCGTCTTCCAGCGCCTGGTCGCCGGTGACCAGCACGTAGCGGCGCAACGCGTCGGCGATGTCGGCGGCGATGTGGAACGCGGCCGTCCCGGCCGGCCAGTACGCCGAGGACTCCGGCCCCTCGATGGTCCGCCACGGGAAGGCGGCCCCCGCCAGGTTCAACGTCCGGGCCCGCTCCTGCGCCTGCGGGAGGGTGGAGTGGCGCCAGTGCAGCGCGTCCCGCACCGCGCCCGGCTGGGTGTAGGTGAGCACCGGCAGCACGAACATCTCGGTGTCCCAGAACGCGTGCCCGTCGTACCCCGGGCCGGTGAGGCCCTTGGCGGCGATCGGCCGGCGTTCCGCGCGGGCGCCGGCCTGGAGCACGTGGAAGAGGCCGAACCGGACGGCCTGCTGCACCTCCGGGTCGCCCTCCACTCGCACGTCGGCCGCGTCCCAGAACTCGTCGAGGTATTCCCGCTGCTCCCGGCGCAGCCCGTCCCAACCGTCGAGCCGGGCCGCGGCCAGCGCCGCTCCGACCTGGTCGCGCAGCGCCGGCAGCGACCGCCGGCTGGACCAGCCGTACGTCAGGTACTTGACCACCCGCAGCGTCTGGCCGGGCTTGAGCACGCACCCGATGGTGGTGCGGACCCAGTCCTCGTAGCCCTCGGACTCGATGGTGGTGCGCTCCGGGGCGTCCACGTCGTGCGCCATCTGGGCGGCGACCCGCAGGCCGCTGACCTTGGTGCGGTGGATGAGCAGCCCCCCGTCGTCGGTGGTCAGCTCCTCCTCGGCCTGCAACGGCGACTCCAGCACGGCGGCGACGCGGGGGTCCCTGCTCTGCGGCGGCAGCGTCTCGTTGGCCACCAGCTCGGACTGGAGGATCAGGCGCAGCGGCCCCTCCAGCGCCTCGACCTCGTAGTGGATCGCGGCGACCGCCCGCTGGGTGAACGACACCAGCCGGGTGCTACGGACCTTCACGTCCCGGCCGGCCGGCGAGCGCCAGTGCAGCTCGCGGTGAAGGGTGCCGGCGCGCAGGTCGAGGACCCGCTCGTGGGCGATCAGTTCGCCGTAGCGGACGTCGAGCGGCTCGTCGTCGACCAGCAGCCGGAGCAACTTGCCGTTGCTGACGTTGACGATGGTCTGCCCGGACTCGGGGAAGCCGAAGCCGGCCTCCGCGTAGGGCAGGGGGCGCAGCTCGTAGAAGGAGTTCAGGTAGGTGCCGGGCAGGCCGTGCGGCTCGCCCTCGTCGAGGTTGCCGCGCAGCCCCACGTGGCCGTTGGAGAGGGCGAACACCGACTCGGACTGGGCCAGCACGTCCATGTCGAGCCGGGTCTCCCGGACGTGCCAGGGCTCGACCGGGTACGCCCGTTCCCGGATCACGCGTGGGCCTCGGCGAGCAGCTCCGCCAGGTCGGTGACGACCACGTCGGCACCGTGCGCGCGCAGGTCGTCGGCCTGGCCGACCCGGTCGACGCCGACCACGTACCCGAAGCCACCGGCCTTCCCGGCGGCGACGCCGGCCAGCGCGTCCTCGAATACGGCCGCGTTCGCCGGCGCCACGCCGAGCAGCTCCGCGCCGGCGAGGAAGGTGTCCGGGTGCGGCTTGCCGCGCAGCCCCCGCTCGCGGGCCACCAGCCCGTCCACCCGGGCCTCCAGCAGCGGGTCCAGCCCCGCGGCGGCGACCACGTCCCGGCAGTTGGCGCTGGCCGAGACCACCGCCCGGCGCAGCCCGGCCCGGGCGGCCGCCTCCAGGTAGCGCACCGAGCCCTCGTAGACCTCGACGCCGTCGGTGTGGATCCGCTTGAGCAGGATGACGTTCTTCCGGTTGCCCACGCCGTTGACCGTCTCCGCCTCGGGCGGGTCGTCCGGCGAGCCCTCGGGCAGGGTGATCCCGCGCGAGGCCAGGAAGGAGCGCACCCCGTCGGCCCGCGGCTTTCCGTCCACGTACCGGTTGTAGTCCGGTCCGGGGTCGAACGGGCGGAACGGCTCGCCGGTGGCCACCGCGCGCGCCTGGAGGAACGCGTTGAAGGTCTCGGTCCAGGCGGCGTTGTGCACCTTGGCGGTCTGCGTCAGCACACCGTCCAGATCGAAGAGACAGGCGGTCACCTGCGCGGGTAGACCCAGCATTGCCTGAATCTATCCACGGCACCGGCCGGGCAAACCCGATTCGGACCTCAGCGGTTCGGGCGAAGTGTCCAGATCACGGTGAGCACCGAGGTCACGGTGCCGTCCTCGGTGCCGATCTCCACCTCGACCGGGAACTCCGGCCGCTGCCCGGCGTCCAGCTCGGCGACCACCTCGGCCGGGGTACGCCCCAGCCGCGCGGTGGCCAGCACCGGCCCCAGGGCGACCTTCTGGTAGCGGATGGTGGCGGTCACGGCCAGCGGCACGGCCCGGTCGAGCACCTGCCCGAAGGCGGCGAGCACCACCGCCCCGGAGGCGGTCTCCCCGAGGGTGAACATTGCCCCGGCGTGCGGGCCGCCGACGTGGTTGTGGTGCTCCGGGATGTCGGGGAGCCGGACCACCGCCCGGACGCCACCCTCGGCCTCGGGGGCGACCTCGACGAATTCGATAGCGAGCGTGCGGGCGAACGGCACGGCCTCCAGCAGACCGGCCGCCACCTGGCGAGAGTCGATGGACATGCCCAGACGCTACTCGCCGGTAACTTCCCGGGCAAGAGCCCTCGGGTCGGTGCCGGGCACGGCCTGCCCGGCGGCGCGCTCGGCATCGCTGCGCAGCACGCAGAACTCGTTGCCTTCGGGGTCGGCCAACACGACCCAGCCGCTGCCGTCGGGGTCACGTCGGTCGGCGACGACGGCGGCACCCAGCGCCTGGACCCGCTCGACCTCCAGGTCGCGCGGCACATCCGGTTGCAGGCAGATGTGCACGCGGTTCTTCACGGTCTTCGGCTCCGGCACGCGCTGGAAGTAGAGCGTCGGGCCGTCGGGCGGCTCGATGGCGACTTCCTCGTCATCGGGCTCCGAATCCGGGTCGACCGGGCAGTCGAAGACCCTGCTCCAGAATCGCGCCAGCTCGTACGGATCGGCGCAGTCGAACGCGACGTTGCGGATCACGGTCCCCATCCCGACCCCCTCAGCGGCGCTTGGCGTACGCGACGAAGGACGCCCAGCTCGTCGGGGTGAAGGTGAGCGCCGGTCCCGCGCCGGTCAGGTCCATCGCTCTGCCGCCTCCGAGATCGCCGCCAGGGTCGCACCCTGCGGCATGGCCTCCGCCCGCACGGACTCCCAGATCTGCCGCAGGGAGTTTACGTCCACGGTCCGCTCGACGACCTCTATCGCCTGAACCCGGACGCCGGCCCGTCCGCCGCAGACCTGTTCCGGCGCTTCGTGGCCTGGGGCCCCTACCGGCGGCCGGTCGTGGACCCGCCGTAGCGGTCACCCGGGCTCCGCCACCGTTGACCGGTCCGACGCTCCGCCCGGCGACTGAGGTCACTCTGCGTGCAGGGACACTGGGTTCACCGTGAGTAACGCCCCCCCGCGAGGTCCGGGGAGGCACCTTCCCGCCTTTGCTCTGCAGCCCTCCACGCATCACCGGCTTGAGCTGCTGCTTCTCCGCGGCATCCAGCGCACCGCCGGGCCGATGCGGTCACTCAGCGCAAGTGCTGCCTCCGTGGCTGCAGAGCAAAGGCGCGGAGGAGTCCTCCCCGGGCCGGACCGGCCGTCACCCAGCGTGGCCTACCGCCGGCAACCAGCGGATGGGCAACCGGCGGATGGGCAAACCAGCGTGCAGCCGCCGGGGAGACCCGCCGGTGCAAGCCCCTCAGCGCCAGCCGACGTCGATCCGGTCGCCGCGCTCGTCGAAGAAGTGCAGCGCGTCCATCCGCACCTGCACGGCGAGCGGGTGCCCGGCCGACACCGCCGGATACGGGGCCAGCCGCACGGCAAGCTCCGCCGGGCGGCGGTGGTGCCGGCCCGGGTCGGGAAGCACGCTGGTCCGATTACCGCTGCCGCTCGGCGGGGTGGAGACCGGGGCGTCGGCCGACCGCCCGGCGAGTCGCTGCATCACCTGGCCGAACCGGCGCAGGCCGCGCTGGCCGGAGGCCGCGTTCTCCGCGGGGGTCCCCATCTCGTCCACCACGATGGCCGTGGCGCCGATGTCGAGGAAGGCCAGCGACTCGTGGCCGTGGTGCTCCAGGTAGCGGATCCGGCCGTGGAGCACGTCGCCGGCGGTGTCCGGGGCGACCGGGGTGAGCGCCTCGGCCCGCATGCCGACCACTATCCGCTCGCCGTGGTAGTGCGCCACGGCCCGGCTGCGGATGTCGTCCCAGGGCAGGTAGAGCGCCTGTTCGCCGAGGCTCAGCGTGACGTACCGGTCGAGGTGGACGTAGACGGAGGCCTCCAGCAGGTTCATCCGGGGGCTGCCGAGGAACGCGGCGACGTAGAGGGTGGCCGGGCGGCCGTACACCTGGGTGGGGGTGCCCACGTCCTGGAGCACGCCCTTGCGCATGATGGCGACCCGGTCGGCCATGGTCAGCGCCTCGGCCTGGTCGTGCGTGACGTAGATGGTGGTGACGCCCAGTTCGCGGGTCAGCCCGGAGATCTCGGCGCGCAACTCGGCGCGGAGGCCGCTGTCCAGGTTGGAGAGGGGCTCGTCCATCAGGAACAGGCCGGGCCGGCGCACTATCGCCCGCCCCATGGCCACCCGCTGCCGCTGGCCGCCGGAGAGCTGGCTCGGCTTGCGCCCGAGCACGTCGCCGATGCCCAGGGCGCCCGCCACGTCCTGGATCCGCTCGCCGCGCGGCCCGGGCTCGATGCCGGAGAGCCGGAGCGGGAAGCCGATGTTGTCGCCCACGGTCATGTGCGGGTAGAGGGCGAAGTCCTGGAAGACCATGGCGATCTTCCGCTCCCGGGGTGGCAGGTCGTTGGCCACCTCGCCGCCGAGCATCACCGCGCCCGAGGTGGGATCCTCCAGCCCGGCGACCATCCGCAGCACGGTGGACTTGCCGCAGCCGGAGGGGCCGAGCAGCACCATGAACTCGCCGTCGTTGACGTCCAGATTGATGGTGTCGACCGCGACTGTCCCGTCCTGGAACACCTTGGTGACATCCTTGAGCGCGACGGTCGTCACCGTCTGCCTCCCCAGCTCTCGGCCGAACCCGGGAATGACTGTGACCAGGATCATGGCCCCCGCACATCGGGTAAACGTGCCATGTTCGGCTCGTGAAAAGACCATTAACGAGATTGGCGGCCTTCCATCAGTAAAGCGACCGCTCAGTAACCACTTTCAGGCCGGTTCGCCGAGGAAAACCCGGCGGACCACCCGCTCGGCGGCGTGCCCGTCGTCCAGCGCGCAGAACCGGGCCCGGAACCGTTGCCGGGCCTGCTCGGCCGCCGCCCCGCGCACCGCACCGCCGCGGAACACGTCGAGCAGCCCGGGAAAGTCGACGGCGACCGCACCCGGCGGCTCGGCCAGCAGGTCGAAGTAGACACCCCGGGCCACCCGGTAGGCGTCCCAGTCCGGCGCGTAGACCACGATCGGCCGGTCCAGCACCGCGTAGTCGAACATCGCCGAGGAATAGTCGGTGACCAGCACGTCCGCGGCGAGGTAGAGGTCCTCCACCCGGTCGTACGTGCTCACGTCCAGCACCGCGCCGTCGGAGGCGCCCCGCAACTGCCGCTCCCGGTCGTGGAAGTAGTGGCTGCGCATGAGCAGCCGCCCGGACGGGCCGAGCACGTCACGCATCCGGTCCGGATCGAAGGGAGGCCGCCAGCCGGGCAGGTGCTCCCGGTGGGTCGGCGCGTAGAGCACCACGTACTCGTCGGGGCCGATGCCCAGCCCGGCGCGGACCTGGCGGCACTCCTCGGCGCTGGCCAGCGCCAGCCGGTCGTTGCGCGGATAGCCGACCTCCAGTGTGGTGTAGTCGGCCGGGTAGGCCCGCTCCCACATCTGGCTGGAGAAGCTGTTCGCGCTGACGCTGAAGTCCCAGCGGTCCACCCGGTGCAGCAGCTTCGTGAAGTTCATGCCCATCGCGCCGACCGGATAGCGCTGCTGGTCCAGCCCCATCACCTTGACCGGGGTGCCGTGGTGGGTCTGCACGTGCACCGAGCCGGGTCGCTTGCGGACGAAGTCCGGAAAGTTGACGTTGTTGACCAGCCAGCGGGCCCGGGCCAGCACCCGGTAGTAGTCCCGGGTGCCGGCGACCACGTACTCGACGCCGGGCGGCAGCACGGCGACCCGATCCCGGCGGACGATCCAGACGCCGCGCACCTGCGGGGCGATCCGGCGGGCGGCCGTGTAGATGGCGGCCGGGTTGCAGGAGTAGCCCCGATACCAGTACGCCGCGTAGACGGCCAGCGTCGGGTCGAGCGGGCGGTGCAACTCGGCCCGGTAGTACTCGCGCAGCGCCGCGTTCCGGGCCCTGCGGGCGTTCCGCCGGGCCACCGGCAGCACCCGCCGTTTGACCCGCCGGGCCGAGCGCCGGGCCCGCTCCTCGGCCTGGTGGGCGGCGCGCAGCGCGCTGAACACCCGCCACCGACCGGCCGCCACCAGCCGGTGCTTCACCCCCTCCAGGCCGGACGGGACCGGGTAGCCCTCGGGCGGCAGGAAACGGACGTAATCGGCGTGGATCTGGGCGAAGAACGGCGGCCGCAGGTCGGGGGCGATCCGCTCGCCGTTGCCGAGCACGGTCAGGTAGTGCCAGATCATCCGCTCGAAGACGGCCGGACGCAGGCCGTCCACCACGGCCAGCCCCCACTGGTCCATCAGCCGGAACACCCGGTGCCACTGGGCGAAGACCTCGAAGTGCCGGTCGCCACGGGTCCGCGTGATCGCCCCGGTGCGGCGCTGCCGGTAGTTGAGGCAGACCCGGTCCAGCACGCCGATCCGCTCGGCGGCCATCAGCACGGGATAGCTGAACGACACGTCCTCGTACCAGCCGGGTGCGAAGCGCAGTCCCTGCTCGACCAGGAACTCCCGGCGGACCAGCCGGTTCCAGGCGGTGTGCAGCAGCCGCAGGGTCTCCGGCCGGTCCCGCAGCCGGAACGTCGCGTCGCCGGGCGGCTCGGGGAACACGTCCCGCATGGCGCTGCGGGTGCCGACGTTGTTCCAGTGCACCCGGACGTGGTCGACGATCAGCACGTCCGGGCGGGTGGCGCGGAGCCGGTCGGCCACGTGCGGCAGGCAACCGGGGACCAGCCAGTCGTCGCCGTCGACGAACCAGACGTACTCGCCGGCGGCCCGGTCCAGCCCGATGTTGCGGGCCGGACCGAGCCCGACGTTCTCGACGAGCCGGACCGGGCGGACCCGGGGGTCGCGGGCCGCGTACTCGACCAGGATCTCGCCGCTGTCATCCGGGGAGGCGTCGTCGATCCCGATCACCTCGATGTCGTCGAACGGCTGGTCGAGGATCGAGTCGAGACACTCCCGCAGGTAACCCTGCACCTTGAAGGCCGGTACGACGAAGCTGATCAGGGTCATCCCGGCCGCCCCTCCGTCAGCCCGGCGAGCGGTCACCCCCACGGGCGCGGGCCGGCAGGACCACCCAGGCGAGGACCACGCTCGCGACAAAAACCACGAGAAGGTACGCACCGAGTGTAGCCAGAGCGATGCTCGCAATTCCGGCGATTGACCCGACGGTCAGCACCGCCGAACGCCCCTCCCAGCCGAGCGTGGCGGCGTGCAGCGGCGGGGCGACCTGCCGCTTCTCCAGCCGGGCGGTCAGGTCGTAGTGGTGCAGGGTCAGCACGAAGACGTACCCGAAGATGAGCCACGGCGGCACCCGCCCGGCCACCCCGACGGCGATGGCGAAGAGATACTCCCCGGCCCGCAGCGCCGCCGGGACCAGCCAGTCCAACGGCCCGTCGTGCGCGGCCCGCGCGCCCAGCGCGCCGCCCAGCAGGACCAGCAGCCCGACCGGCACCACCCAGCCACGCAGGTCGCCGCCCGCGTGCACCACCCGCAACGCGACGACCAGCAGCGCCGCCGCGCCCAGCGCGCCGAGCACGGCCAGCGCCAGCGGCTGCCGTGCCACCGGCAGCGTCCGGGCCAGCGGCCCGTCGTCGCGGTGCAGGCCGGCGTCGACCGTGGTCAGCACGGGCACGCGCATCCACCAGGCCCGCAGGGTGCGCAGTGCCCCGGTGTACGCGAACGCCAGCACCCCCCACACCAGCACCGCGCAGAGCGCCACCA
The DNA here is from genome assembly GCF_040610095.1 of Micromonospora sp. NPDC004540. NCBI lineage: Bacteria > Bacillati > Actinomycetota > Actinomycetes > Micromonosporales > Micromonosporaceae > Micromonospora > Micromonospora sp. NPDC004540. Next base: position 34,205 of record NZ_JBEXLR010000039.1, on the reverse strand, counting down.
GCGGCCCGAACAGCGCGGCGGCCACCGCCATCAGGGCCCACCGCTCGCCGATCGGGAAGACCACGGTCCGCTTCAGCCAGTAGGACACCGAGCCGGTGTCCGCCTGCACCTTGGTCGAGGCGGCGTTCAGCTTCCCGCCGATGCCGCCCGCGTCCCCGGTCGCCGCGCGGGGGCGGCGGGCCGCCTCGTCGTGCAGCACGCCGTACCAGGTGTCGGTCATGTGCCGCACGGTCTGCAGGGTCATGGCGGCGATCGCCAGCGCCCAGCCGTAGCGGAAACCGGCGTGCGTGGCGCCGTAGCCGAGGCCGGCGTAGACCACGTATTCCTTGGCCCGGTCGGCCATCGTGTCCAGCCAGCCGCCCCAGGCGCTGAAGTGCCGGGTGTAGCGGGCCAACTGGCCGTCCACGCAGTCGAGCACGAAGCCCAGGTAGAGCAGGACCCCGCCGGCCACCAGCGCGGGCCGCCCGCCGACGCCGAAGAGCACCGCCGCGGCCACCGCGAAGGCCACCGAGATCATGGTGACCGCGGTCGGACCCAGGCCGATCCGGGCGGCGGCCTTCACCACGTACGGGGACCAGGTGCTCACAAAGAACGTGGTGAAGAAGTCGTCCCGCTCCTTCACCGACAGCCGAAGCTCGGCCTTGTCCTCGTCGACCGTGGCCACGGCGGCCTGCGCCGCAGCCAGTTCCGCCGGGTCGCCGACCCGGTGCGCCACGAGCAGGCGTACCCGGTGGGCGAAGGTCAGCGTGCCGCAACCGGCCAGGTCGGCGAAGAGGCGGTCGATGCCGCCCCCCGCCGCGGACCGGGCGGCGGCGGCGAGGGCCGGCAGGTCGGCCGGGCCGACCCGCAGCGCGCCGCCGAACACGCCGGTCGCGCCGGCCGGGTCGTCCACCGCGACGACCTGGCCACGCTCCTCGCGGACCGTCACCTGCCCGGCGGCCGGCGGATCGGTGAGCACCAGGGCCACCGTCGGCCCCACCGGGCTGGTCGCCAGGTGCTTCAGTACGGCGGTGTGCGCCACCAGGTCGGCCCCGCTGACCAGCACCGGCCCGGTGGCGGCGGCCACCAGGTCGGCCAGCTCGGCCAGGTCGGCGGCCACCCGCACCTCGTCCGCCCCGGCCCGGCGCCACTGCCCGGCGAGCCGGTCGGCCAGGCGCTCCCCGGCGTCGGTGGTCAGGCCCGCCGCCGGCCCGGCGGCGAGCACGATCGCGAGCGTCACCGCTGCGTGGCGCTGGCGTAGGCGTGCAGCGCCTCGTCGATCGTCCCGTCGACGGTCAGCCGCCCGGCGTCGAGATAGAGCCCCCGACGACAGAACCGGGTGAGGTCCTTTTCGTTGTGTGACACCAGCACCAGCGTGCGCCCTTCCGCGAGAAGTCGCTCGATGGTCGCATAGCACTTCGCGCGGAACTCCGCGTCCCCGACCGCGGTCACCTCGTCGACCAGCAGCACGGGGTGCGGCAGGTGGGCGATCACCGCGAAGCCCAGCCGGACCTTCATCCCCGACGAGTAGTGCCGGACCGAGGTGTCGATGGCCCGTTCCACCTGCTCACCCGCGAACGAGACGATCTCGTCGAAGTGCCGCCGCAGATAGGCCGACGACAGCCCGTGCAGCCCGCCCACCAGGTAGAGGTTCTCCCGGCCGGTCAGGTCACCGGAGAAACCGGCGGAGAGTTCCAGCAGCGGGGCCACCCGGCCGCGCACCCGGATCGAGCCCTCGTCGGGGATCAGCACCCCGGCGATCAGCCGAAGCAGGGTGCTCTTGCCGGTGCCGTTGCGCCCGACCACACCGACCGTCTCCCCGGGCTCGATCCGGAACGACACGTCCCGCAGCGGCCAGAACCGGCCGGCGTCCGGGTCCCGGGCACCTCGATGGATGAGCAGTTCCCGCAGCCGGAGCTGGCGGCGGCGGTTGCGGACGAACCGGATGCCGAGCCCGTCCGCCTCGATGATCGCCGCCATTCACAGTTCCTTGAGCACGGCCGGTTCGAGGCGGCGGAACGACCACCAGCCGACCACGAGCACCAGCAGGCTGCCCGCCACCGTGACGGTGAGCAGCCGGGCGTCGGGGAACTCGTCCGGATACCAGATCGCGTGGTGCAGCTGCAAGATCCCGACCAGCGGGTTCAGCTCGTACGCGATCTTGAGCCAGCCCGGCATGCCCGAGTCCCGGACCAGGTTCAGCGGGTAGATGATCGGGGTGGCGTAGAAGAGCACCCGGATGATCAGTCGCATGAAGCGCTCGATGTCGCGCATCAGCACGTTGCCCGCCGACAGCAGCAGCGCCAGCCCCACCAGCAGGACGAACTGCATCGACACGGCCAGCGGCAGGGCGAGCAGCGTCCAGCCGAGGTGGATCCGGCCGTGGGATGCGTAGAGGGCCGCGATGGCGACCAGGATGGGCAGGCCCGCGGCGTACTCGGCGAACCGGCCGGTGACCCGGCCGATCGGGAAGACCTGCCGGGGCAGGTTCATCGTGGTGATCAACCGGGCCTGCCCGGTCAACGCGTTGGCCGCCTCGGTCAGCGCCGAACTGGCCCACATCCAGGCGAAGATCCCGGTGATCAGGAACAGCGGGTACGACCCGGCCGCGTCGCCCAGGTGCCGCTGGGTGGCGCCGGAGTAGAGCACCCCGAAGACGAACCAGTAGATCAGGCCCATGCCGAGCGGCTCGATGAGCGACCAGAGGTAGCCCAGCACGGACTGCTGGTACTTCACCGCGAGATCGCGCCGGACCAGGATGCGCAGCGAGGTGCGGGCGGACCAGAGCGCGGCGACGCCGGACGTCACCGTCCCATCCTCGCCCCGACCGCCCCGACCGGGCGTACGGACGCGCCGGGTCACCCCTTCGGGTTCAGCACTCGATGACGTTGACGGCGAGGCCACCCCGCGCCGTCTCCTTGTACTTGATCTTCATGTCGGCGCCGGTCTCCCGCATGGTCTTGATGACCTTGTCCAGCGACACGGCGTGCACCCCGTCGCCGCGCAGCGCCAGCCGGGCCGCGGTGATCGCCTTGATGCTGGCCACCGCGTTCCGCTCGATGCAGGGGATCTGCACCAGGCCACCGACGGGGTCGCAGGTGAGCCCCAGGTTGTGCTCCATGCCGATCTCGGCCGCGTTCTCCACCTGCTCGGGCGTGCCGCCCAGCGCCTCGGCCAGCCCGGCGGCGGCCATCGAGCAGGCCGAGCCGACCTCGCCCTGGCAGCCGACCTCGGCCCCGGAGATCGAGGCGTTCTCCTTGAAAAGCACCCCGATCGCGCCGGCGGCCAGCAGGAACCGGACCACACCCTCCTCGGAGGCGCCCGGCACGAACCGGGTGTAGTAGTGCAGCACGGCCGGGATGATCCCGGCGGCGCCGTTGGTCGGCGCGGTGACCACCCGCCCGCCGGCCGCGTTCTCCTCGTTGACCGCGAGCGCGAAGAGGGTGACCCAGTCCATGGCGTGCAGCGGGTCGGTGGCGTCGACCTCCGCCTCCAGGCTGCGGCGCAGCTCGGCCGCCCGGCGACGCACCTTCAGCCCGCCCGGCAGCACGCCGTCGCGGGCGCAGCCGCTCTCGACGCACTCCTGCATCACCCGCCAGATCTCCAGCAGCCCGGCCCGCACGTCCACCTCGCTGCGCCAGGACAGCTCGTTGGCGAGCATCACCTCGCTGATCGACAGGCCGGTCTCGGAGGTCACGGCCAGCAGCTCCGCGCCGGTGAGGAAGGGGTGCCGCACCCGGGTGCTGTCCGGCTTGATCCGGTCCGCCCCGGCGGCCGCCTCGTCGACCACGAACCCGCCGCCGACCGAGTAGTAGGTGCGCGCCCGGACCTGCTCCCCGGCCGCGTCGAAGGCCGCGAAGGTCATCCCGTTCGGGTGGTACGGCAGGGAGCGGCGGCGGTGCAGCACCAGGTCGCGGTCCGGGTCGAAGTCGATCTCCTGGCTGCCGAGCAGGCTGAGCCGCCGCTCGGCGCGGATCCGCTCCACCCGGGGCCCGACCGAGTCGGTGTCGACCGTCTCCGGGGCCTCCCCCTCCAGCCCGAGCAGCACGGCGCGGTCGCTGCCGTGCCCGTGGCCGGTGGCGCCCAGCGAGCCGAACAGCTCGGCCTGCACCCGCGTGACGTCGGCGAGCTGGCCGTCGGCCTTGAGCCCGGCCACGAACGTCCGCGCGGCCCGCATCGGCCCGACGGTGTGCGAGCTGGACGGCCCGATGCCGACGCTGAAGAGGTCGAAAACACTGATCATGGCTGCACTTCCTCGCCGTCGTCCCCGTTGTGCGGGTCCGGCCCGGTGTGTGCCGCTCCCCGGTCCGGGAGGCGGCAGGCGGCACCCGGGGTGTGGGCGCCCGACCGGCGAGCCTACCCGCCCAGGTCACCCCCTGCCCCGTGCACATACCCACCCCAGCCTCCACGCCATCCGTCAACCCACCGTCTCGTCCGGCTGAACGGCCGGGGAGTTGATCATGGCCGGCCGGGGTAAGCACCTACGGGTGCCCGGGCCGCCGATCCTCCTCGGGGCCGAGGGCGGGACGCGCACCCGTTCCTACCGTGGAATTCAGCGCGGCGGATCGCCGCAGAAGTGGGAGTTCGACGATGAGTCGCAAACTGGTCCGGCCCCGCCAGGGGCGCATGTTCGCCGGCGTCTGCGCCGGCCTGGCCCAGCGGTTCGGCATGTCGGCCGGCATGGTCCGGCTGCTGTTCCTGCTGTCGCTGTTGCTGCCCGGCACCCAGGTGATCGTCTACCTGATCCTCTGGGTCCTGATGCCGAACGAGGACCGCTACCTCGCCACCAGCCGCCACTGATCCGCGCTGCCCGCCCCGGGACTATCCGCGGCGGGCGCCGGCGGCGTCAGGTCGCCGTGTAGGTGACCGTCACCTTCTCGTAGCCGAGGGAGCGGAGCAGCCCCTCCAGCATCTTGCGGGTGTTCTCCTCGGCCCGGGCGGTGAGCCCGCTGTCGCGGGCCGCCGCGGTGATCCGGTCCTCGGCGAGCTGGTAGACCTGCTGCTGCCGGTTGGGGTCGCCGCCGACCAGGTCGTTCAGCCGGTTGATCAGGCCGCGCTGCTCGGCGAAGACGTAGCTCTTGTCCATGTCGAGGTCGGTCTCGCCGAGCTGCGGCGCGGGCAGCTTGATCTCGACGGACTTGCCGTCGTCGGAGACCACCACGGCCCCGTCGGCGATCTTGGCGAAGTCGACGTAGGCCTCGATGCGGCCCGCCCCCACGAAGAGCGTGCGCTCGTTGAGCAGGAAGTCGGGCACGTTGCGCCGGTCCTTCTGCACGTCGACCACCACCTGGAAGTTGCCCTCCGCGGCCACGTAGCGGCTCAGGTCGCGGATCGACTTGAGCAGCGGCGGCTGGCTCCGGTCGGTCTGCTCCTTGGCGAACGGGTTGCGGAACTCCGGCAGCAGGCCGGTCGCCTGCACGCCGAGCAGCACCACCACGGCCAGCGCGGCCGCGCCGAGCACCCAGAGCAGGCCGCGGGCCGGGGCGCCGGCAGACGCCGGGGCGCCGGGCCGGGGGTCGGATGGGACGTCCGACCGGGCCCGGAGGGACTCGCCGGTCGGGTATTCCGGGAACTCCCTGGTGGGCTCGTTGATGTCACCGTCGCGGGCCATCGCCCCTCACCGTCCTCGTCAGACACATCGACTGAGAATGACGGTACGGCCACCGTGCGACAGTCGCTCGCCGAGCGACCCGATCGGGTGAATCCGCAGCTCAGGCGAACGCGGAGAGCCCGGTCAGCCGCTGCCCGATGACGAGCTGGTGGATCTCCGAGGTGCCCTCGTAGGTCAGCACGCTCTCCAGGTTGTTGGCGTGCCGCATCACCGGATATTCACCCGAGACGCCGTTCGCGCCGAGGATGGTCCGGCACTCCCGGGCGATGGCGATGGCCTCGCGGACGTTGTTCAGCTTGCCCACGCTGACCTGCTCGGGGCGCAGCTTCCCGGCGTCGGCGAGCCGGCCCAGGTGCAGCGCCAGCAGCAACCCCTTGTTCCACTCGACCGCCATGTCGGCGAGCTTGGCCTGGGTGAGCTGGAAGCCGGCCAGCGGCCGGCCGAACTGGGTCCGGGTGGTGGCGTAGGACAGCGCGGTCTCCAGGCAGTCCCGGGCCGCGCCGAGCGCGCCCCACACGATGCCGTGCCGGGCCTCGGTGAGGCAGCTCAGCGGCGCCTTGAGCCCGGTCGCCTCCGGCAGCCGGGCGTCCGCCGGCAACCGCACGTCGTCCAGGGCGATCTCGCCGGTCAGCGACGCGCGCAGCGACATCTTGTGCCGGATCTCCCGCGCCGTCACCCCGGGGGTGTCCATGGGTACGGCGAAGCCGCGGACGCCCTCGTCGGTGCGCGCCCAGATCACCCCGACGTCGGCGATCGGCGCGTTGGTGATCCACAGCTTGCTGCCGGAGAGGATCCAGTCGTCGCCGTCGCGGCGGGCGCGGGTGGCCATCGAGGCCGGGTCGGAGCCGTGGTCCGGCTCGGTCAGCCCGAAGCAGCCGATCGCCTCGCCGGTCGCCATGGCGGGCAGCCAGCGCTGCTTCTGCTCCTCGCTGCCGTAGCGCCAGATGGCGTACATGGCCAGCGAACCCTGCACCGAGACCAGCGAGCGGATGCCGGAGTCGCCGGCCTCCAGCTCCAGGCAGGCCAGCCCGTAGGCGACGGCCGACGCGCCGGCGCAGCCGTAGCCGGTCAGGTGCATGCCGAGCAGGCCGAGCTTGCCGAACTCGCGGGCCAGCTCGCGGGCCGGGACGTCGCCGTCCTCGTACCAGCCGGCGACGTGCGGGCGTACCCGGTCGTCGACCAGCTGGCGCACGACGGCGCGGATCTGCCGCTCCTCCTCGCCCAGCGACGCGTCGATGTCCAGCAGGTCGAGAGGGGTCATGCCGTCACCTTAACGAAGACTCAGGGGAAGGTCACTCGCCCTGCGGGCTGAGCACCAGCACCCGGGCGTGGATCTGGTTGCGCTGCTGGAGCGCCGCGCGCAGCGCCCGGTGCAGGCCGTCCTCCAGATAGAGGCCGCCGTTCCACTGCACCACGTGCGGGAAGAGGTCGCCGTAGAAGGTGGAGTCCTCGGCGAGGAGCTTGTCGAGCGCCAGCTCGCGCTTCGTGGTGATGAGCTGGTCCAGCCGCAGCGGGCGCGGCGGGATCTCGGCCCACTGCTTGAGCGTGAGGTTGTGCTCCGGGTAGGGACGCCCGTCCCGGACCGCCCTGAAGATCACGGCACGCTCCCCTCCCCCCGGCCGGCCTGATGATGTCGGTGCCAGCCTAGCCGCACCCGCCACACTGCGTTTTACTCCCTCATGTCGGTTTCGCTACCGCCGATACCCAGGCCGGACGCGCTGAACCACCCTCAATTCCAGCGGCCCCGCCGGACCACCTCGTCCACCGGCCGGCGGCCGCGGCGCAGCGACGGCGACCGGTGGTCGGGTGCCCGGTAACCTACCGTGATCGCGCCGACCGGGTGGTACTCCGCCGGCACCCCGAACGCCTCCCGGTACGCCCCGATCCGCTGCGGCGGGATGCCGAAGAAGCAGGCGCCCAGCCCCTCGTCCACGGCGGTGAGCAGCATCAGCAGGGCGGCGAAGCCGGTGTCGACGTACCAGTAGGGCACCGGCCAGCGGTCCTCGGAGCGGTCCGCCCAGCCCTTGTCCGGCTCGGCGTAGCGGTCGAGGTAGGCGGAGCGATTGGCGTGCGGCACCACGATCAGCGGGGCCGTGCGCATCCCGGCCAGCCAGCGCTCCCGGCCGCCGCCGCCCGGGGTGGCCGCCGCCCAGAACCGCTCCCGGTCCGCCGGCTCCTCCAGCACCAGGAAGCCCCAGCCCTGGGCGAACCCGGCCGACGGGGCCCGGACGGCGTGGTCCAGCAGCCGGTCCACCACGTCGGGCGGGACCGGGCGATCCGGGTCGTAGTTGCGGACCATCCGGCGGCGCCGGACGACCTCGGCGAACTCCATGCTCAGGCCCCGGGCCGGATGCCCCAGGCGCCCCGCCAGGTCTGCCCGGGGGCCAGCGTGATCACGTCCTTGCCGGAGCGGAACGCGTCCGCCGGGCAGGTCATCGGCTCGACGGCCACCGAGCGCCGGTGCCGCTCGCCGGTGAGGGTGTCCCCGGTGAAGACCTGCCACCAGCCGAACTCGCCGTCGGCCCAGATGTGCACCGCGGCCGAGCCGTCCGGGGCGGCCAGGGTCACCGCCGAGCCGCCGTCGGCATCCCGGATCACGTCGCCGAAGGCCAGGTCGAGCACCGCGTCGCCGATCGGCCGCGCCTCGGTGTAGTCGAACTCGGTGCCGGCCACCTCGGTCGCGGCCACCGGGAGCAGCCGGGTGTCCAGCAGCACCCGGGTCCGCCCCGGCACCCGCAGCGTCAGCTCGTCCACGCCGACCTTCGGCAGCTGGAGGTAGGGGTGCACGGAGAAGCCGAAGGGCGCCGGTTCGCCCGACAGGTTGGTCACCTCGTGCTCGGCACGCAGCCCGTCCGCCCCGACGCTCCACCGGCTCCGCAGCCGCAACGCCCACGGGTAGCCCGGGCTGGGCGGCAGCTCGTAGCCGAGCGTCACGCTCTCCGGCGACTCCTCGACGAGCTGCCAGGACACCCAGTTGACCAGGCCGTGGATGGCATTGTGCCGGGCCGGCTCGCTCAGGTCGAGCTGCAACGACCGGTCGCCGAAGGTGTACGCGCCGTCCCGGATCCGGTTCGGCCACGGGGCCAGCACGTGCCCGGCCGAACCGGGGGCCAGCTCGTCCGCCTCGTACCCGTCGAGGTAGTCGACCCCGTCGTGCCGGTAGGTCCGCAGGCCACCGCCGACCTCCACCACGACGGCCTCGTGGCCGTCGGCGGCAATGGTCCACTGTGTCCCGGAGGGGGACGGGCGCGCGTCGGTCTCCATGCCGGCGACCTTAGCCCGTCGCTCCGACGCGGCGCGGGGATGCCGGCCGGCCTCCCAGCCCGCGGGGCGCCCGGTGCGCCGAGGGCCGCCGGGGACGGCGACGGCCGCCGCCCGGCGTCAGGACCGCTCCCGGTCGGTGGCCTGGGCGGCGGCGCGGTAGCGGAGCAGCGCCGGGAAGATCGCGACCAGCGCGACCGCGAGGACGGCGGAGGCCAGGCCACCGGCGACCATGGCGGCCCCGGTGCCGAATCCGGCCGCCATCGCGCCGGCCCGCAGGTCGCCCAGGCGCGGGCCACCGGCGACCACCACCGTGTTGACGCCCTGGAGCCGGCCGCGCATCCGGTCCGGCGCGTAGACCAGCAGCATCGACTGCCGCAGGGTCGCGCTCACCAGGTCGGCGGCGCCGGCCAAACCGAGCAGCGCCACCACCAGCCAGAGCTGGCGGGCCAGCCCGGCGGCGGCGATCGCCACGCCCCAGCCGACCACGGCCACCACCAGCGCGAGCCCCTGCCGGCGTACCCGGCCGATCCAGCCGGAGGTGAGGCCGCCCAGCATCGCGCCGATGGCGATGGCGCTGTAGAGCCAGCCGACCGCCGCCCCGCCGCCGAAGCGCGCGTGCGCCAGCTCAGGGAAGAGCGCCCGGGGCATGGCCAGGATCATCGCGATCAGGTCGATGGCGAAGGAGAGCAGCAGCACCGGCGTGGTGGCCAGGTAGCGGAGCCCGTCGACGATGCTGGCCAGCCCCGCCTTGCGCGGCGTGCCGTCGCCGCCCGGGTCCGGCTCGGGCGGCATGGCCGGCAGCCGCAGGGTCGCCCAGAGCGACACGGTGAACAGCAGGGCGTCGACCCCGTACGCGATCGGCAGCCCCACGTCGGTGCGCCAGGTCGCGAAGATCACACCGGCGGCGAGCGGCCCGAAGACCGAGGTGGCGGTGAACGTGGTGAAGTTCAGCGTGCTGGCCGCCGGGACCAGGTCGGCCGGCACCAGGCGGGGCAGGATCGCGCTGCGGGTCGGCGAGGTGATCGCGAACGCGATCGACTGCACCGCGACCAGGGCCAGCAGCAGCACCGGGCTGCCCACCCGCAGCGCCGACTGGAGCAGCAGCGCCAGGGTCGACGCCCAGAGCAGGGCGCCCCCGGCCAGCAGCACCCGCCGCCGGTCCCGGGCGTCGGCGACCGCCCCGCCCCAGAGCCCGAAGACCAGCAGCGGCAGGAAGCCGGCGATCCCGAGCAGGCCGACCCAGAACGAGCCGCCGGTCAGGTCGAACATCTCCACCGGCACCGCCACGGCGGTGAACTGGAAGCCGAACATCGCCACGGCGTTGCCGAGCCACACCCGGCGGTACGCGGGCACGCCCAGCGGGCGCAGGTCGATCGCCCAGCGGCGCGCTCCGCGCGGCCGGGCCTCCTGCACCCCCGTCACGGGGCCAGCCGCTCGATCGCCCAGGCGTCGTCCCCGGTACGCCGGAACCGCAGCCGGTCGTGCAGCCGGCTGGCCCGGCCCTGCCAGAACTCGACCGTCTCCGGCCGCACCCGGAACCCGCCCCAGTGCGGCGGCGCGGGAATCTCGTCCACGCCGGCGAAGCGCTCGGCCGCCGCCCGGTACGCCGCGTCCAGCGCCGCCCGGTCCGCCACGACGTGGGACTGGGTGCTGGCCCAGGCGCCGAGCTGGGAGCCGCGCGGCCGGCTGGCGAAGTACGCCTCGGTCTCGGCCCGGTCGACCCGGGTCACCCGACCGGTGACCGTCACCTGCCGCTGCATCGGGAACCAGGGGAAGACCAGGCTGGCCCACGGGTTGGCGGTCGCCTCGCCGCCCTTGCGGGAGTCGTAGTTGGTGTAGAAGACGAAGCCGTCCGGGTCGTACCCCTTGAGCAGCACGGTGCGGCCGCTCGGCCGCCCGTCGGCGTCGGCGGTGCCGACCACCATGGCGTTCGGTTCGGGCAGCGGGTGCGCCACCGCGTCGGCGAACCAGCGGGCGAACTGGGTGTGCCAGTCCGGCGCGAGATCCGATTCGGAAAGGCCCAGGTCGGCGGCGTACTCGTTACGCATGCCGGCCGGGGCGGGTGTGTCGCCCGTCACTCTCGTCGTCCCTCTCCCGGGGATGCCGGCGTCCCCCGACGCTGGCCAGGCCCCACCGTCCAGTCTTCTCCAGCCGGTGAGCTTGTCCACCGGCGGGGATGTCATGTGGCGCACAGTCGCCGCGGGTCGCGCATCCGGTTACCGAGCAGGCAAGATGTTCCGAACACATCCCTGAGGGTCGCCTAAGCCGCGGGCCCGTCGAGCCCGCGCGGCCACCACCACCGCCGGAAGCCAGGAGACGACATGTCCGACTTCAAACCGGGCCTGGAGGGCGTCGTAGCCTTCGAGACCGAGATCGCCGAACCGGACCGCGAGGGTGGTGCGCTGCGCTACCGCGGCGTGGACATCGAGGATCTGATCGGGCAGGTCTCCTTCGGCAACGTCTGGGCGCTGCTGGTCGACGGGCGCTTCGGCCCGGGCCTGCCGCCGGCCGAGCCGTTCCCGGTGCCGGTGCACTCCGGCGACATCCGCGTCGACGTCCAGTCCGCGGTCGCCATGCTCGCCCCGTACTGGGGACTCAGCCAGCTTCTCGACATCTCCGACGAGCAGGCCCGCGAGGACCTGGCCCGGGTGTCGGTCACCGCGCTCTCCTTCGTCGCCCAGTCGGCCCGCGGCCTCGGCCTGCCGGCCGTGCCGCAGAAGGAGATCGACAAGGCGGAGACCATCGTCGAGCGGTTCATGAAGCGCTGGCGGGGTGAGCCCGACCCGCGGCACGTCAAGGCCGTCGACGCCTACTTCATCTCGGCCGCCGAGCACGGCCTGAACGCCTCCACCTTCACCACCCGGATCGTCGCCTCCACCGGCGCCGACGCCGCGGCCTGCATCTCCTCCGGCATCGGCGCCCTCTCCGGCCCGCTGCACGGCGGCGCGCCGTCCCGGGTGCTCAGCATGCTGGAGGCCGTCGAGCGCAGCGGCGACGCCGAGGGCTACGTCAAGGGCGTCCTCGACCGGGGCGAGCGGCTGATGGGCTTCGGCCACCGGGTCTACCGGGCCGAGGACCCGCGCGCCCGGGTGCTCCGCCGCACCGCCAAGGAGCTGGGCGCGCCGCGCTTCGAGATCGCCGAGGCGCTGGAGAAGGCCGCCCTGGCCGAGCTCCAGGCCCGCCGCCCGGACCGGGTGCTCGCCACCAACGTCGAGTTCTGGTCGGCCGTGGTGCTGGACTTCGCCGAGGTGCCGGCGCACATGTTCACCTCGATGTTCACCTGTGCCCGGATGGGCGGTTGGTCCGCGCACATCCTGGAGCAGAAGAAGCTCCAGCGGCTGGTCCGCCCGTCGGCCCGCTACGTCGGCCCGGGCAGCCGGAAGCCGCAGGAGGTCGAGGGCTGGGACGCCATCCCGCACGGCGTCTGATCCTTCCCCGTACCCCTCGCCAGGGCCCGGTCCGCGACGGACCGGGCCCTGGCGCGTTGTGGCGCATCCCTCACCCCCGGCTGTGGGACCAGCCGCCGGGGCGGGTGGCGCAGGTGCGAGGATGAAGGCCGGCAGTGCCGCCGGACCGGGGCTCGGACCCGGCTCCGCCGCGCGCCCCCGCGTGGCCGCCGTCGCTCCGCGCCCCGCTGACAGGGCCCGCTCGCCCACGCGGAAGGATCGAGAGAACCGTGGCTGACGCACCGACCATCCGGATTCCCGACGACATCAGGCCCGCCGACGGCCGCTTCGGCTGCGGGCCGTCCAAGGTCCGTCCGGCGGCGGTCTCCGCGCTCGCCGACGTCGCCACCAGCTACCTGGGCACCTCGCACCGGCAGAAGACGGTCCGCGACGAGGTGGCCCGGCTGCGCCGGGGCATCGCCGAGTTCTTCTCCCTGCCCGAGGGCTACGAGGTGGTGCTCGGCAACGGCGGCACCACCGCCTTCTGGGAGGTCGCCACCTTCGGCCTGGTCCGCGACCGGGCCCAGTTCGCCAGCTTCGGCGAGTTCGGGGCCAAGTTCGCCAAGTCGGTCAAGGACGCCCCGTTCCTGGGCGAGCCGACCGTGCGCAGGTCCGAGGCCGGCAGCGCGCCGGCCCTGGTGGCCGAGGCGGGCGTGGACGTCTACGCCACCCCGCACAACGAGACCTCCACCGGCGTGGCGGTGCCGATCAGCCGGGTGCCGGGCGCCGACGAGGGCTCGCTGCTGCTCGTCGACGCCACCTCGGGCGCCGGCGGCCTGGAGGTCAACGTCGGCGAGACCGACGTCTACTACTTCGCGCCGCAGAAGTGCTTCGGCTCCGACGGCGGCCTCTGGCTGGCCCTCATGTCGCCGGCCGCGCTCGCCCGGGCCACCGAGATCAAGGAGTCGGGCCGCTACATCCCGGCCTTCCTCGACCTGGTCACCGCCATCGACAACTCGCGGCTCGAGCAGACCTACAACACGCCCGCGCTGGCCACCATCTTCCTGGCCGCCGAGCAGACCGACTGGATGAACTCGCAGGGCGGACTGGCCTGGGCGGCCAAGCGCACCGCCGAGAGCGCCGGCATCGTCTACGGCTGGGCCGAGCGCTCGGCGTTCGCTACCCCGTACGTGACTGACCCGGCGCTGCGCTCCAACGTGGTCGCCACCATCGACTTCGCCGACGGGGTGGACGCCTCGGCGATCGCCAAGGCGCTGCGCGCCAACGGCATCGTCGACACCGAGCCCTACCGGAAGCTCGGCCGCAACCAGCTCCGCGTCGCGCTCTTCCCGGCGATCGAGCCGGCCGACGTGGAGGCGCTCACCGCGTCCATCGACTACGTGGTCGAGCGACTCTGATCACCTGGTGACGGTGGGTGGTCGTCGGGCCCCCGGCGACCACCCACCGTGATCATCGCCGCAGCTCAGTCGCAACATGCCGGGTGTCGCATCCCCCACCTTCGGGTAGATGAGCGTACGGTGGTCCGAGACGCCCGGGTGGCCAGCTCGTGGCGTGACGGCCAGCGAAGCGGGACGGAGGCAAGCCCATGCGCCCAGTACGCTTCGTCGCCCTCTCGGAGGACGGCCAGGCACTGGTGCTCGCCGACGAGGTCGGGCGCCTGCTCGCCCTCCCCATCGACGAGCGCATCGCCTCGGCGATGCACGCCGAGCCGGGCGCGACGCCCCTCGCGGTGGTGCCGTCCGCCGCCGACCCCACGCCGTCGCTCTCCCCGCGGGACATCCAGGCCCGGATCCGCTCCGGCGAGTCCGCCGAGGACGTCGCCCGGATCGCCGGCGTGCCGGTCGACCGCGTCCTGCGCTACGCCGGCCCGGTGCTCCAGGAGCGGGCCATGCTCGCCCAGCACGCGCGGCGCACCCGGCTCAAGGGCGCGGAGAAGCCGACCCCGCTGGCGGAGGTGGTCAACGGCCGGCTGGCCCAGCACGGGATCGACACCGAGAAGATCTCGTGGGACGCCTACCGGCGCGACGACGGCACCTGGCGGATCGTCGCCACCTGGCCGTCCGGCAAGGCCACCGCGCAGGCGGTCTGGGACCTCGACAAGCTTCGGCAGAACGTCACCCCGCACGACGACATGGCGCAATATTTGTGCGCCGAGCGTCCCACGCCGATCCTCGGCCAGGAGCCGGCGCCGGAGCGGGGCGGCCACGCGCTGCCCGGCCCGTCGCGCGGCGAGCCGAGCCGGGGCGGGCACGGCCTGCCGTCGCCCGCCGAGCACGCCCGCCCGGGGCGGGACCCGATCCGCGCCGGCCGGGACGCGCTGCTCGCCTCGCTGGACCGGCCGCTCGGCGGCACGTCCGGTCGCGGTCTGGACACCCGCTCCCCGGCTGCGCTGACCGGGCCCGACGCGCCGCGCCAGCGGGCGGTCACCGGGGGCGCGGCCGCGCTGCTCGGCGGCGGCCAGGGCTCGGCGTTCGACGACGACTCGGACGCGCCGAAGGAGATCCCGGCCGTGCCGTCGCTGGCCGTGCTCCGGCCGCGCCGCACGGGTGCCGCGGCGGCGACGGGCGGCACCGGCGCCGAGTCCACCGAGGCCGGTGGCAAGCCCCGCAAGCGGCTGCCGAGCTGGGACGACGTCCTCTTCGGCACCGGCCCGGCGGCCCGCGAGTCCTCCTGACCCCAACGGCCACCCTGGCAATGTGAGGCACTCGAAGTGCCCGCGTGCCAGGGTGGACCCATGGAGTACACGAACCTGGGACGCACCGGTCTCTCGCTGAGCCGGCTCTGCCTCGGCACCATGAACTTCGGGCCGCAGACCGACGAGCCGGACAGCTTCGCCATCATGGACCGGGCGCTGGAACACGGGATCAACTTCTTCGACACCGCGAACGTCTACGGCTGGAAGACCGGCGAGGGCGTCACCGAGCAGATCATCGGCCGCTGGTTCGCCCAGGGCGGCGGGCGCCGGGACAGGGTCGTCCTGGCCACCAAGGTCTACGGCAAGATGGGCGAGTGGCCCAACGAGCAGGGCCTCAGCGCCCGGCACATCATCCGGGCCTGCGAGGACTCGCTGCGCCGGCTCCAGACCGACACCATCGACCTCTACCAGATGCACCACATCTCCCGGAGCACCCCGTGGGAGGAGATCTGGCAGGCCATGGAGACCCTGGTCGCCCAGGGCAAGGTCCTCTACGTCGGCTCGTCCAACTTCGCCGGCTGGCACATCGCCCAGGCGCAGGCCGCGGCGGGCCGCCGCAACTTCCTCGGCCTCGTCTCCGAGCAGTGCATCTACAACCTGATGACCCGGCACGTCGAGCTGGAGGTGGTCCCGGCCGCCCAGCACTACGGGCTGGGCATCATCCCCTGGTCGCCGCTGCACGGCGGGCTGCTCTCCGGGGTCATCCGCAAGATGGCCGAGGGTGGCGCGGCCCGCGGCGCCAGCGGCCGGTCAGCCGACGCGCTGGCCGAGCACCGGTCCACCATCGAGGCGTACGAGAAGCTCTGCGCCGACCTCGGCCACGACCCGGCCGACGTGGCGCTGGCCTGGCTGCTCTCCCGCCCGGGCGTGACCGCCCCCATCGTCGGCCCGCGCACCATGGACCAGCTCGACCGCAACCTCGGCGCGCTGGCCGTACGGCTCGACGAGGCCACCCTGGAGAAGCTCGACGAGCTCTTCCCGCCGGTCGGCAACGGCGGCCCGGGGCCGGAGGCCTGGGCCTGGTGACCCGCCGACCGGGTTGACCGGGCCCGCCCGGTCAACCCGGTCGGTCCGTCAGACGGGCCAGGCGGCGAGGCGGTCGTAGGTGGGGTGTGGGCCGGGGTGGCTGCGCATCAGGACCAACTGGTCGGCGCTCCACTCCGGGCCGAGGTAGTCGTGCAGGGTCTCCCGGTCGGCGAGCACGTCGGCGCGGTCGATCCGGTCGCCGGGGCGGGCGATGGTCAGGTGGGCCCGGAACGGCTTCTCGTCGTGCGGCAGCCGGGCCCGGCGCAGCCCGGACCGGACCAGCCGGGCGAGCATCATCAGCCCGTCGACCTCGCCGCGTACGTCCACCCAGAGCACGGTGAACCGGCCGCGCCCGAAGCTGCCCCCGCCGCCGAGCCGCAGCCGCGGCGAGCTGCCCCGGGCGTCGCGGAACGTCTGCGCGGCCAGGCCGAGCGCGCTCTCCACGTCGACCAGCCGGTCGTCGGGCGTGTCGCCGAGGAAGGCCAGGGTCAGGTGGGCGTTGGCCGGGTCGGCCAGCCGGACGTTGGTGCCGGCGGCGGAGGCGGCGCCCGTCCGGAGCGCGGCCACCTGGGCGCTCAGGTCGTCGACCACCGGCTTCGGCGGGTAGACCGCGACGAAGAGCCGCACCGGTCAGCGGTGCCGCTGGTGGTGGCCGGGGCGGGCGGCGGGCAGGGTGAGCCCGGCGGCGTGCAGGAGACCCTCGACGCGGACCCGTTCGATCTCCCGGTCGACGCCCTCCAGCTCGGTCAGGTGCTCGGCGATGCCCAACGCCCGGCAGGCGGCCCGCAGCCGCTCGTCGTACGCGTCGATGACCGCGCCGTGCCAGACCACCGAGCGGTCGGAAGCGGCGAGCCGGTGGCCGCCGAGGCGGCGCAGGTCGATGGCGAGCTGTTCCAGCGGGCGGCGGTCCGCCCGGTCGAGCTCGGTGAGGTCGATGTCCCGGGTGAGCGACTCGGCCTCGATGGCCCGGTCCAGCCGGGCGATGGTGCGGCGCTCCCGGCGCTCCTCGCGCCACTCGGCCCACCCGCAGGCCACCCGGTCGAGGATCTCGTCGGCGCAGAAGATCAGCGCGAAGAGGGCCGGCAGGCAGCAGACGGCAAGGATCGCCAGCATCAGCAGAAGACCCCGCCCCACTCCCACGTATCGACGCTAAGCCCCGCCGTCCCCGCCCGCCACCCGTTTGGCGACATCCGGACGCGAATGAATGAGGAAGGACCGGTCCCCACGGGCGGGAACCGGTCCTTCGCGCGGTCGACGGGTCACTCCGCCCCGGGCGACACCACGTAGAAGCGCGGCATGGGCAGCACCCGCATCCGCAGCCGGGCGCCGGAGCGGCGCAGCTGCCAGGTGAGCGCCAGCAGCGCGGCGGCCAGCGAGATCAGGCCACCGATCCAGATGCTCGCGCCGGCCCCGAAGGTCTCGGCCACCCAGCCGATGATCGGCGCGCCCACCGGGTTGGTGCCCAGGAAGACGAGCACCCACAGCGCCATGACCCGGCCCCGGAAGGCGGCGTCGACGCCGAGCTGGACCCGCTGGTTGGCGGCCTGGGCGAAGAAGACCATGAAGAACCCGGTGGGCAGCAGCAGCGCCACCACCAGCCAGTACGACCCGGCGAGCCCGACCAGCGTGCCGAAGCTGGCACAGCCGACCGCCGCGCCGAGCACCAGCCACACGGTGGGGCGGCTGCGCCGGCCGGTGCCGGCCAGGGCGCCGATCAGCGCGCCGACCGCCAGCGCGGTGGTGAACAGGCCGAACGAGGCGGCGCCGGTGTTGAACACGGTCTTGGCCAGCGCGGCCAGGGTGAGCTGGAAGTTGAACAGGCTCATCCCGACCACCGACATCAGGGCCATCGGCAGCAGGATGTCGGGGCGCCGCGCGACGTACCGCAGGCCGTCGACCACCCGGGCCTGATCGCGCTCGCCGGCCGGCGGCAGGTCCTTGCGGTACAGCTCGTCGGTGCGCATCCGGACCACGTTGACCAGCGGGGCGATCGAGCTGAACGCGGTGATCAGGAAGACCGGGCCGACGTCGAAGGCGGCGATGGCCAGGCCGGCGACGGCCGGGCCGAGGATCCGGGCCGAGTTGAAGGTGGCCGCGTTGAGCGAGAGCGCGTTCGGCAGCAGCGGCATGCCGACAAGTTCGGAGACGAACGCCTGCCGCACCGGGGTCTCCACCGCGTTGAACACCCCGAGCAGGGCGGCGAACGCGAAGACGTGCCAGAGCTGCACCAGCCCGGTCACCACCAGCAGGCTCATCGCCAGCGCCAGCACGGTCCAGAAGAGGTTGGCGATGAAGAGCAGCATCCGCTTGTCGTAGCGGTCGGCGAGGCGGCCGGAGATCAGGGTCAGCAGCAGGACGGGGGTGAACTGGAGCGCGGTGACCACGCCGAGCGCGGTCGCGGAGTTGCCGGTGAGGTCGAGGACGAGCCAGTCCTGGGCGATGTACATCATCCAGACGCCGATCAACTTGATCAGCTGTCCGGTGGCGAAGAGTCGGTAGTTGCGGACTCGTAGGGACTGGAACATCGTGCTCAACTTGGCCTGCACTCTAGGTGCGCCTCCTCGCGATCAGGTACGCCTCATCCACAGCGGACGAAGCGGACCGCGAGGCGCGGGTACCCGCTCAGGCGCGAGCGATGCCCTGGAGAATGTCGGCGGCACGCTGCAGCGTGTCGCGTTCCTCCTCGGTCAGGGCGGCCAGTCGGCTGGCCAGCCACTCGTTGCGGGCCCGCTCGAACTGGTCGAGCACGGCCCGTCCTCCCTCGGTAGCCGCCAGGATGACCTGCCGTCCGTCGGTCGGGTGGGGGGTGCGCTGCACGAGGCCGCGCTCCTCCAGCTTCGCGACGATCTTCGTCATCGTGGGCGGCTGCACCCGCTCGATGTCGGCCAGCTCCCGGGGTGTCAGGGCGCCTGCCAGCTTGAGGCTGGTGAGCGCCGAGAGCTGAGTGACCGTGAGGTCGCCGACCGGCCGGGCCTGTCGGACCCGCCGGTTGAGTCGGGTGATCGCATCACGCAGCTGAGGGGCCAGCTGCGCCGGTGGCACGCGTTTCGCCGTCACCGTCCGCTCCGTCACATTAGTTAGCTTAACTAATGAGCCTGGCTAACGACATGCGATATGACCAGGCTCACCAGATGTCAGAGGGGTCAGAGCAGCACGGACTCGATCGGCCCGCGCAGGAAGTAGAGGATGAACAGAGCGGCCACCCCGTACAACAGGGGGTGCACCTCGCGGACCTTGCCCTTCGCCAGCTTCAGCAGCACGTAGGTGATCACGCCGGCGCCGATGCCGTTCGAGATCGAGTAGGTGAAGGGCATCAGGACGATGGTGAGGAACGCCGGGATGGCGATCTCGTAGTCGGTCCAGTCGATGGTGCGGACCGCGGTCATCATGAGGAAGCCGACCACCACGAGCGCCGTCGACGCGGCCTCGAAGGGCACCACCACCGACAGCGGCGCCAGGAACATGGCCAGCAGGAACAGGCCGCCGGTGACCAGGTTGGCCGCCCCGGTCCGGGCGCCCTCCGCGACACCGGCCGCGCTCTCGATGTACGACGTGTTGCTCGACACCGAGGCCGCGCCACCCGCGGCGGCGGCGATCGAGTCGACCAGCAGGATCTCCCGGGCCCGCGGCGGGGTGCCCCGCTCATCGAGCATGTCGCCCTCCTGGCCGATGGCGACCATCGTGCCCATGGTGTCGAAGAAGTCCGTGATCAGCAGGGTGAACACGAACATCAGCGGGACCAGCCAGCCGACCCGGGTCCACGAGTCCAGCAGGTTGAAGTTGCCGAGCAGCGAGAGGTCGGGGACGTCCACCACCTTCGTCGGCAGTTCGGGCACGTTCAACGCCCAACCCTTGGGGTTCGGCTTGCCGTTGACGAAGGACGGCCCGATGTTGCCGACCGCCTCCACCACGATCGCCAGCACCGTGGAGACCAGGATGCCGATCAGGATCGCGCCGCGGACCCGGCGCACCACCAGCACCAGCGTGAGCAGCAGCCCCACCACGAAGACCAGCAGGGGCCAGCTGACGATCTTGCCGCTGATGCCCAGCCCGACCGGCACGGTGGTGTTCGCGACGTCCGGCACCCGTCGGACGAAGCCGGCGTCGACCAGGCCGATGATGGTCAGGAAGAGGCCGATGCCGACGCCGATCGCCGTCTTGAGCTGGGTCGGCACCGAGCGGAACACCGCGGTACGCAAGCCGGTGAGCACGAGGATGCCGATCAGCACACCCTCGATCACCACCAGCCCCATGGCGTCCGCCCAGGTCATCTGCGGCGCGATCTCGAACGCCACCAGCGCGTTCACGCCCAGCCCGGCGGCCAGCGCGATCGGGAACCGGGCCACCACGCCCATCAGGATGGTCATCACGCCGGCGACCAGCGCGGTGGCCGCCGCCAGCGCCGGGATGGCGAGCTTGCGTCCGTCCCCGTCGACCGCGCTGCCCAGGATCAGCGGGTTCAACACCACGATGTACGCCATCGTGAAGAACGTGGCCAGGCCGCCCCGGACCTCCCGGCCCGGCGTGGACCGGCGGGCGGAGATCTCGAAGAAGCGGTCGAAGGCGTTGCGCGGGTGCGCGGGATCGGGTGGGGTGCCGTGGTCCGGCGGCGGCGCTATGGCCATCGGGTCCTCACATATCGATCGACCGGTTGTCGCGCGCATCGTCCCAGATCACTCACGGGCAGGGAAGAACGATCGCGTACGCTGGGCGCGTGCCCCAGGAGCAACCGCCGCGGCCCGAGCCGCTCGACCCGCCGATGGTGCCGTTCGCCCTCGTCGGGCTGGTCGTCTGGGCGGTGGCCGGGCTGGTGCTGCTGCTCTTCTTCCGTGACTGGCTCACCGAGCACGGCCACCAGAACTGGCTCTGGACCTGCCTCGCCGGTTTCCTGTGGGGCTTTCCCGGGCTGGCCGTGATGATGCGGCACGACGCCAACCGGCGCCGCCGCCGCGCAGCCACCGCCCGTCAGGGCTGATCCGTCAGGGGTGGCCGTACGGCTCCGCCGGCTCGGCCGCCTCCACCGAGCCCGGGGCCCGGCTCACCGACACCGCCTCCACGGCGCTGTCGTCGTAGACCGTGGGCAGTTCGTCCACCGGGGTCTCGGCCGCCTCGATCAGCGTCTCCGAGTGGGCGCCGCAGCCGTGGTCGGCGCTCACCACCCGGCCGTCGTCGGGGGCGTAGAAGTTGCCGCAGGCGCCGAAGGACTGGCGCAGCGCGCCGGCGAGCGGCAGGTAGAAGCCGCAGGTGCCGCAGCGGGCGGCGGCCGGGGCGGCCACCGAGATCGCGGCGTCGGGCCCGTGGTCGCCGTCGTACCAGCGCTGGGCCGCGTCGGTGCGACCCTCGCGGGACAGCACCCGGGCGCGGCCGAGGCCCAGCTCCCAGGCGGTCTCCTCGACGGCCGGGTCGTCGGAGAGCAGGTAGCCGGGGGCGAGCCGCTCGTCGTCCGGCGGGGTGGGGAGCAGGTCACCGGGGCCAAGGTCGCCGGGCTTGAGCCGCTCCTGCCAGGGCACCCAACCGGGGGCGAGCAGCGCGTCGGCGCCCGGCAGCAGCACCGTCTCGCAGATCGTGACCGTGCGGCTGCGCGGCACCCGGGTCACCGTGACAGCCCAGCGCCAGCCCCGGTAGCCGGCGAGGCGGCACTCGAAGTAATGGGTGACGAGCCGGTCGCCCTCGGCGACGGCCTGGAGGTGCTCGCCGACGTCGGCGGGGTCCACCTCGGTGATGGCGGCGCGGGCCACGTCGACGGCGGCGGCGCACACCTGGTCGAGCCGGGGAGCGCGGGCGGAGGCGGGCCTGGTCACCGGACCATTGTTCCCCATGCCACCGGTCGAGTGACAGGCACTCCCCGGAGTCGTTCTCTCCGGGTGATGCGGCACGCGTGGATCAGATGGGCGAGGATGGGACACATGCCGCTGTCCTCCCGCTCCGGCCGGTCGGTCCTCGGGCGGACCGTCGGCACCGGCATCCGTGCCACCCGCCTGCTGCTCCGGGGCTCGCTGCACGGCGGGCGGTGGATGACCCGGCGGGCCGGGACGGCCCGGGCCCGCAGCGCCGGCAACGAGGTCGGCATGGTCCGCCTCTTCGACCTGCACGCCCTCTCCTGCGCCGGGGACACCCTGATCGCCATCGGCCTGGCCGGCACGATCTTCTTCGACGTGCCGCTCGGCGAGGCGCGCAACAAGGTCGCCCTCTACCTGCTGGTGACCATGGTCCCGTTCGCCATGCTCGCCCCCGTGGTCGGCCCGCTGCTGGACCACTTCCGGCACGGCCGCCGCTACGCACTCGCCGCCACCATGCTCGGCCGGGCCTTCCTGGCCTGGCTGATCTCCGACTACATCGGCGGCTTCGGGCTCTATCCCGCCGCGTTCGGCGTGCTCGCCCTATCCCGCGCGTACGGGGTGGCCCGCTCGGCGGCGGTGCCCCGGCTGCTGCCGGAGGGGCTCGGGCTGTCCCAGGCGGGCGCCCGGGCGAGCGTCTACGGCACGGTGGCCGGTGCGCTGGTCGCCCCGATCGGGCTGGCCGCGTTCTGGTTCGGGCCGCAGTGGCCGCTCCGGGTCGCCTCACTGATCTTCCTGATCGGCATGGTGATCTCGCTCCGGCTGCCGCCGCGGGCGGACTCGGAGCCGCCGGAGCGGGTGCCGCGCCCGCTGCGGGCGCTGCGCCGCCAGGACGGGGAACGCCCGCTGGGCCGGGGGCGGCCCGCCGGCCGGCTGGTGATCGCCACCCTGATCGGCTCGGCGGCGCTGCGCGGGCTCTACGGCTTCCTGCTGCTCTTCCTGGCCTTCGCGATCAAGGGCGGCGACCTGACCACCGACTTCTTCGGCCGGAACCTGGGCGCCCAGGGGGCGCTGGGCCTGGTCGGCGGCGCGCTGGCGGTGGGCAGCTTCCTGGCCACCGCCGTCGGCACCCGGCTGCGCATCCACCGCCCCGTGGCGATCCAGTCCAGCGGCACCATCATCGTGGCCGGGGTAGCGGTCCTCGCCGCACTGAAGTTCTCGCTGCCCATGGTGGCGCTGCTCTGCCTGGTCACCTCCCTGATCAGCGGGATCGCCAAGCTCGCGGTCGACGCCTCGATCCAGGAGCGGATCCCGGAGCGGCTGCGGGCCAGTTCCTTCGCCCACTCGGAGACCGTGCTGATGCTCGCCTTCGTGGCCGGCGGCGGGCTCGGCCTGGTTCCGTTCACCGGCCGGGTCGGCGTGGCGGTCGCCGCCTGCGTGGCCGCGCTGGTGGCCGCCCGCGGGGTGCTGGTGGCCACCCGGCTGCGCAGCGAGCACCTGGTCGGCCGCCCGCTCGGCGACGACGAACTGGCCACCGAGGCCGGTACGGCGTTCGACGACCCTGCCCCCACCTCGCCGGCCCCGCCCCGGGCCGACCCGCCGCCGCCGGTGGATGACGACGAGCTGGCGCCGCCCGGGTTCCACATCTACCGCCCCTCCTCCTCCGTGGGGGGACCGGGCGGGACCGAGGAGGAGAACCGGCGGGAGCCCCGGGGACCGGTGGCGTGAGCGGACTGCTGGTGGTGACCGCGGTACCCGCCGAGGCGGACGCGGTCCGGGCGGGCCTCACCGACCCTTCGGTCACCGTCGTACCGGTCGGGGTAGGCCCCGCCGTCGCCGGCGCGGCCACCGCGCGGCTGCTGGCGCTCGCCGAGGCCGCCGGACGGCCGTACCGGGCGGTGGTCAGCGCGGGCATCGCCGGCGGCTTCGTCGGCCGGGTGGCGGTCGGCGGCACGGTGCTGGCCAACCGCAGCGTCGCCGCCGACCTGGGCGCCGAGTCGCCGGCCGGATTCATCCCGCTAGAGGAGCTGGGCATGCCGGCGGAGCTGCTGGGCGGCGGCAGCGTCGTACCCGCCGACCCGGGCCTGCTGGGCGCCCTGCGGACCGCCCTGCCGGCGGCCACCGTCGGCACGGTGCTCACGATCAGCACGGTGACCGGCACCGCCGCGAGCACCGCGACCCTCGCCGACCGGCACCCCGACGCCGTGGCCGAGGCCATGGAGGGGTACGGCGTCGCCGTCGCCGCCACCCAGGCCGGCCTCCCCTTCGCCGAACTGCGGACGGTGTCCAACCCCATCGGCCCCCGCGACCGCGACTCGTGGCGGATGCGCGAGGCGTTCGCCGCCCTCACCACGGCGGCAGCCGTCCTCCGCTGAACCCCGGCGGCCGCCACCCTCGGCTGGCCCGGTCGAACCGCAGCGCCGCCGGCCGGCTCGCCTCCACCTCGAACCCGCACGCGACCAGGAAGCCGGCACCAGCGCTCTCGGCGATCGCGTGCGCCGACCGCACGCCGGCCCGGGCCATCTCCGCCACGAGCGCGGCGACCAGCCGCCGCCCGATGCCCAGCAACCGGTACGCCGGAGCGACGAGCACCCCGTCCAGCACGACCTGCCGCTGACCCGGCTCGGGATGCCCGATGAGCAGGTCGCTGCTGCGTTCGTGCGCGCGCAACTCCCCGACGAGGCCGCCGTCCGGCAACTCGGCGACGAACCGCCAGGAGGTCGACGGGAGCGCCGGGTCGGTGTAGCGGCGGACCAGGTGATCGCGGCGCACCCGCTCGCGCAGCCGATCCCGGTCCCGCATGGTGCGATTGAGCCGGAACGTCACGGCTGGCAACGGAGGCCAGCGGTTGGGTGGCACGCTGAACCAGTGCGCCCACCAGGCGCCGGGCCAGTCCTTCGGCTCGCGCACCTCGCGAGCGTCCAGGTGCGCGGGACAGTGTCGCCCCGCCGCGTCCCGCAACTCCTCGTGCGGCACCGCCGCCAGCTCACCGCCCACCGGCCCGTGGAGCACGATCCGACCGGCCACCGCACCCACGAGGCGCTCGACGGTGCGGAAGCTCGGATCCGGCGACCGCCCCGACTCGATGCGGGCGATCGTGGCCTGCGGCACCCCGGACTTCCCGGCCAGCTCCCGCTGGCTCAGATCGGCCGCGCGGCGCAGTGCCCGCAGGGTCGCAGCCAGGTCGGTCACGGACTCGGCGTCGGTCACCGGGCCATGTTCGGGCGGCGCGGCGCTCGGCCTCAACCCCGGGTAATCCACCTGTGGACAACCATGTGGAAAACCCGGCCGGCTGGGGACGGCGGTGGTCGCTGGTCGACGGCTTCAGCTCGACCCGGGCACCCCGTCACCACTGCTGAAGCGACTACGAACTTGATGACGTAGGTGACTCATGACCTCGGGCGGAGGTGGCGGCAGGGTGTCCCAGGCGAGCCAGGCGTCACCGGGCCTCGCGCCGTCACAGGGCTCAGGCCGTCACAGGGCTCAGGCCGTCACAGGGCTCAGGCCGGCACAGGGCTCAGGCCGTCACAGGGCTCAGGCCGGCACAGGCCTCACGACGTCAGCGGTGGCTCCGGGCCTCAGGGGTGACTGCAGCGCCCACGGTCGAGGGATCGCCGCGATCCATTCACATCATCAAGTTCCTAGCGGCTGAACAGGAGGCGCCGGGGCTGACGGGTGGCACGAACGGTTCATCGTCACACCCGGCGGGGCCGGGGTGGTGGGCACCGGATCGGGCGGGGTTACCGTGGGGGCGTGGCGCTCTCCCTCGCGATCTCGCCCTGCCCCAACGACACGTTCGTCTTCGACGCCCTGGTGCACGGCCGGGTGCCCGGCGCGCCGGCGGTCGAGGTGACCTACGCCGACGTGGACGTCACCAACACGGCCGCCGAGCGCGGGGCGTTCGACCTGGTGAAGGTGAGTTACGCGGCGCTGCCGTGGCTGCTCGACGACTACCACCTGCTGCCCTGCGGGGGCGCGCTGGGCCGGGGTTGTGGGCCGCTGGTGCTCACCCGGGGCGACCGGACCGACCTCTCCGGCGCCACGGTGGCGGTGCCGGGCGAGCGGACCACGGCGTACCTGCTGTTCCGGCTGTGGGCGGCGGATCAGGCGCCGGCGCGGATCGAGGTGGTGCCGTTCCACGAGATCATGCCGGGGGTGGCGGCCGGGCGGTACGACGCCGGGCTGGTGATCCACGAGGCGCGCTTCACCTACCCGCGGCACGGGTTGACCGCCCTGGTCGACCTGGGCGAGTGGTGGGAGGGCGACACCGGGCTGCCGATCCCGCTCGGCGCGATCCTGGCCCGCAAGGGCGCGGTGGACCCGGTCGAGGCGGCCGCCTGGATCCGCGAGTCGGTCCGGCAGGCCTGGGCCGACCCGGAGGCCAGCCGGGAGTACGTCCTCGTGCACGCGCAGGAGATGGAGCCCGACGTGGTGGACCGGCACATCGGCCTCTACGTCAACGAGTTCACCGCCGACCTGGGAGAGGCCGGCTTCGCCGCCGTGGAGGCGCTGCTGGGCCGGGCCGCCGACGCCGGGCTCGTCCCTCAGACCTCCAGCTCGCGCGCCACCGCGTGGACCAGCTGAGCGATCTTCTGCGCGGTCTTCCGGTCCGGGAAGCGGCCCCGGCGCAGGTCCGGCTGGACCTTCGCCTCCAGCACCTTGATCATGTCTTCGACCAGGCCGTGCAGCTCCTCGGCCGGGCGGCGGCGCAGCTCGGCCACCGAGGGCGGCGCCTCCAGCAGCTTGACCCCCATCGCCTGGGCGCCACGCCGGCTGTCCACCACGCTGAAATCGACCCGCTGGCCGCCCTTCAGGTCGGTGACACCCGCCGGTAGCGCGCCCTTCGGCAGGAACACGTCGCCACCCTCGTCACTGGTGACGAACCCGTATCCCTTGGCCGCGTCGTACCACTTCACTCGACCCGTCGGCACCTGAAAACCCCTGCTTCGCTCGGAACCTCTACCCCTCCAAGGCTAGCCCGATGATCCGGTCCAGCGCCGCTGGGAATCCGGTGAGATCATCCAGCACCACGTGCGCTCCGGCGGCGCTCAGCTCGTCCCTGGCGCAGGGGCCGGTCGCCACTCCCACGCCTGGGATTCCCGCAGCTTGCGCAGCGGCCATGTCGGCCACGTGGTCGCCGACGTAGAGGGTCGCGCCGTGCTCACGCAACGCGGTCGCCTTCTGCTCGGCGAACAGGTCGCCGGCCAGCTCGTCGACGGCCAGGCCGAGGTGGTCCAGGTGCAGCTTCGCCAGCCGGCCGATCTTGGAGGTCACCACCATGACCCGGCCGCCGCGCGCGTGCACCGCCTCGATGGCGGCCTCCGCGCCGGGCATCGGCAGGGTCGGGGTGATCGCGTACGCGGGGTAGAGCTCCCGGTACGTGATCACCGCCTCCTCGACCTGCTCCGGCGGGAACCAGTGCGCGATCTCGGTGCGCAGCGGCGGCCCGAGGCGGGAGACCGCCAGCTCGGCGTCGACGGGCACGCCGGTCAGCGCGGTCAGCGCCCGGTAGGCGGCCGCGATGCCGGGGCGCGAGTCGACCAGGGTCATGTCGAGGTCGAAGCCGACCATGAGCGGGGGCATGCCGAGAACGTACCCGTCCGACGGGCGCGACGGCCCTCCGCCGGGCTAGCGTGGAACGACGATGACCACCTCACTCGCCGACCACCTGCGGACCCTTCCCGACGAGTCCCTGGCCGCCCTCCTCCAGCTGCGGCCGGACCTCGTCGTGCCGGTGCCGGCCGACGTCTCCGCCCTCGCCATCCGCGCCCAGTCGCGGGTCTCCGTGGCGCGGGCGCTCGACGGGCTGGACCAGTTCACCCTCCAGATCCTGGACGCCGCCCGGCTCACCCGGGACCCGGAGGGCGGCGGCACCGCCACCGAGGCGATCCTGGCCCTGGCCACCGCCGGCCCGAACCCGCCCGCCCCGACCGCGGTCCGCGGCGCGGTGAACCGGCTCCGCGCCCTCTTCCTGCTGTACGGGCCGGAGCACGACCTGCACGTGCTGGGCGGCGTCGACGAGGTGTCCCCGTACCCGGCGGGGCTGGGCCGGCCGGCCGCGGAGCTGGACCCGCGGGCGGCGGCCGTCTGCACGGACCCGGCGAAGCTGCGGCGGACGCTGCTGGCCGCGCCGCCCTCGGCCCGGGCGATCCTGGACCGGCTCGCCGCCGGCCCGCCGGTCGGCACCGTGCCCCCGGGCGCCCTGGAGGCCCCCGCCGTCGGCGAGGAGGACATCCTCCCGCCGGACCTGGTCAACGGCGGCGCGGCCACCGGCTCCCCGATCCGCTGGCTGGTGGAGCACCGGCTGCTCGTCCGCATGTCGGCCGTCAAGGGCGGCGGCACGGTCGAACTCCCCCGCGAGGTGGCGCTGCTGCTGCGCCGGGACAGCGGCCCGCTCGGCCCGCTGCGCACCAGCCCGCCCGTGGTGTCGAGCCCGCCGCGCGAGGCCAAGGCCGTCGACTCGGCCGGGGCCGGGCAGACCATGGAGGTGGTCCGGCACACCGAGGCGCTGCTGGAGGCCCTGGCCGCCGAGCCGGCCCCGGTGCTGCGCTCCGGCGGCGTGGGCGTCCGGGACCTGCGCCGGCTGGCTCGCGGTCTCGGGCTGGACGACCCGACCACCGCGCTGATCTTCGAGGTGGCCTACGCCGCCGGGCTGCTCGGCGAGCTGGACCTGACCGGCACGGTCACCGGCCGCTACGGCGGCGACCAGCAGATCCTGCCCACCGGCGGGTACGAGGTGTGGCGGGCCGCCTCGCTGGCCCAGCGCTGGGAGCAGCTGGCCCGGGCCTGGCTGACCATGACGCGCCAGGTGGGCCTGGTCGGCCAGCGCGACGACCGGGACCGGCCCATTTCGGTGCTCTCCGCCGAGGCGGAACGGGCCGGCGCCCCGGCCGCCCGGCGCTCGGTGCTCGCCGTGCTGGCCGACCTGCCTCCGGCGACCGCCCCGACCCCGGACGAGGTGCTCGAGCTGCTCGACTGGCGGGCGCCCCGGCGGGCGCGGGGCCGGGAGGCCGCGCACCGCGAGGTGCTGGCCGAGGCCGCGCAGCTCGGGGTGACCGGGCTCGGCGCGCTCACCTCGTACGGGCGGCTGCTGCTGGCCGAGCTGAGCGACGCCGACGAGCGGGCCGAGGACCCGCTCGGGCTGTACTCCGAGACCGAGTCGGGCGAGCCGTCCACCGCCGTCCGCGCGCTGGACGCGCTGCTGCCCGCGCCGGTCGACCACTTCCTCGTGCAGGCCGACCTGACCGTGGTGGTGCCCGGCCCGCCCGACCCGGCGCTCGCCGCCGAGCTGGACGTGGTGGCCGAGCACGAGTCGGCTGGCGGGGCGAGCGTCTACCGGGTCACCACGGCCAGCGTCCGGCGGGCCCTGGACGCCGGCTACTCGGCCGACGACCTGCACGCACTGTTCCGCCGCCGGTCGCGCACCCCGGTGCCGCAGGGGCTGACCTACCTGGTCGACGACGTGGCGCGCAAGCACGGCGGGCTGCGGCTCGGCTCGGCCGGCGGCTACGTGCGCAGCGACGACGAGGCGCTGCTCACCGAGGTGCAGGCCGACAAGCGGCTGGAGGCGCTCGCCTTCCGCCGGCTGGCCCCGACGGTGCTGGTCACCCCGTATCAGGTGAACCGGATGCTGACGGCGCTGCGCGACGCCGGCTACGCGCCGGTGCCCGAGGACGCCGGCGGTGCGGCCGTGCTCGCCCGGCCGAAGACCCGGCGGGCCCCGGCCCGGGTGCCGACGACCGGCCGCGGCCTGGACCCTCTCGCGGCGCCGCGGCTGCCGATGCCCCGGCTGCTCGGGGTGGTCGAGCAGATCCGCCGTGGCGAGGCGGCGGCCCGGGCGGCGCGGCGGGCCCCGGCGATGGTCCGCGGCGGGACGGCGCGCACCGGCCCGGGGCCGGCGCACACCCACAGCGACGCACTGGCCGTGCTCCAGCAGGCGGTGCGGGACAAGGCGCTGGTCTGGGTCGGCTACGTCGACGCGCACGGGGCGACCGCGTCCCGGCTGGTCCGGCCGGTCTCGATCGGGGCGGGCTATCTGCGCGCGGAGGACGAGCGCACCGAGATGCTGCACACCTTCGCGCTGCACCGGATCACCGCGGCGGTGCTGGAGGACTGAGCCGGGGGCTAGTCCCCGTTGCGGCGCAGCGTGCCGACCACCGAGACGGCGAGCAGCAGGCCGAACGCGGCCCCGGCCGACTCGCCGACCGAGTCGACGAAGCCCTGCCGCTGCACCAGCAGCCCGAACAGGAACCAGCCGAAGATCCCGGTGGCGGCGGCTGCGTAGCCGACCAGGACCGCCGTCGGGACCTCCTGCTGGCGCGCCCGGTCTTCCTCGGGAAGCACGTCGTGGTCGACGGTCATCTGCAGCCCCTCCCGCCCCGTGGTGGACCCGACCTCCAGCGTGGCACCGGAGGGGGTCACCCGGACAGGGGATAAAACCCTGATCCGGTCGGGACGGTCACTCTCAGGTGCCGGGGCGGTGGCCGAAGACGACCACCCGGGTGCCGACCGAGCCCAGTTCCCAGAGCCGTACCGCGTCGCGGTGCAGCAGGTTCACGCAGCCGTGCGAGCCGATCCAGGGGTTGTGCAGGTAGGTCGTGGTCTCGTGGAAGCCGATCCCCCCGTTGAACCGCTGCCAGTAGGGCAGCCACACCTCGTACGGGTTGGACCACTCGCGCAGGTTCTTCCCACCCACCGAGTAGGTGCCGGTCGGGGTGGCGTAGCCGGCCATGCCGGTGCGGGTCACCGTCGGGCCCATGACCACCTTCCCGCCGCGCATCGCCCAGACCGTCTGGTGGGTCAGGTCGACGCAGAAGGTGGTGCGGGAGCCCGCGTTGCAGCGCCCCGTGTCGGTGTTCGCCAGCCGCTTCGCCACGTCGTACGTGGTGGGGCCGGCGCGGCCCGTGGCGGGGCTGATCCCGTACCGGAGCTGGAACTTCTTGATCGCCTTGCAGTCGGCGGCCGACTGCTTGCCGTCCACGGTCAGCGTCCCGAAACCGCCCAGCCGGGTCAGGTAGGTCTCCACGGCCTTCTGGTGCTCCCCCTCCGGGCACCCGGCGGGCTTGGACGGCTTCGGCGTGGCCGGCTTCGGCGTGGTGCGGCTGGGCTTCGGCGTGGCCGTCCGGCTCGGCGTCGCCGACGGGGACGCGGCCGGCTGCTCCGGCGTGGGCGGCGCGCTCGCCCCCGATGCCTCCTCCGTCACGCCGACGGGAGCCGGGGCGGCCGCCCCGGTCCCGTCGCCCTGCGGATCGAGCGCGCACGCACCGACGCCGACCAACACGACCACTGCCAGGCAGACGGCCCGAACGGCGAACCGGACACGCTTCATGGGCCCTCCCCTTGGACAGTTGTCCCGCTTGCTAGACGTACGGGAGGAGTGTGACGTTGCCTGTCCAGTGAGTCTTTTTCCGGACACCCATTCGCGTGCAACACTGGATGGTCCGCCTCCGGCAGGTCAGCCGCCGTGCGGGCGAGAATTTCCGGCTCTTGGAGAGGACGCTGGCGTGAGCGGTGGACCACTGATCGTGCAGTCGGACAAGACCCTGCTGCTGGAGATCGACCACCCCGACGCGCAGGCGTGCCGGATGGCGATCGCACCCTTCGCCGAGCTGGAGCGCTCCCCCGAGCACGTCCACACCTACCGGCTCACCCCGCTCGGGCTGTGGAACGCCCGGGCCGCCGGCCACGACGCCGAGGGCGTGGTGGACACGCTGATCAAGTACTCCCGCTATCCGGTGCCGCACGCGCTGCTGGTCGACGTGGCCGAGACCATGGACCGCTACGGCCGGCTCCAGCTCGCCAACGACCCGGCGCACGGCCTGGTGCTCCGCGCCCTCGACCGGGTGGTGCTCATCGAGGTCGCCAAGAGCAAGAAGCTCGCCGGGATGCTCGGCCCGAAGCTCGACGACGACACCATCCAGGTGCACCCCTCCGAGCGGGGCCGGCTCAAGCAGGCGCTGCTCAAGCTCGGCTGGCCCGCCGAGGACCTGGCCGGCTACGTGGACGGCGAGGCGCACCCCATCGAGCTGGCCGAGGCCGGCAAGGACGGCGGCAAGCCGTGGACGCTGCGGTCGTACCAGCGGGAGGCCGTCGAGGCGTTCTGGGCCGGCGGCTCCGGCGTGGTGGTCCTCCCCTGCGGCGCCGGCAAGACCCTGGTCGGGGCGGCGGCCATGGCCGAGGCCAAGGCGACCACGCTGATCCTGGTCACCAACACGGTCGCCGGCCGGCAGTGGAAGCGCGAGCTGATCGCCCGCACCTCGCTCACCGAGGAGGAGATCGGCGAGTACTCGGGCGAGCGCAAGGAGATCCGCCCGGTCACCATCGCCACGTACCAGGTGCTCACCTCGCGGCGCGGCGGCGCGTTCACCCACCTCGACCTGTTCGGGGCCCGCGACTGGGGCCTGGTCGTCTACGACGAGGTGCACCTGCTGCCCGCGCCGATCTTCCGGTTCACCGCGGACCTCCAGGCCCGCCGCCGGCTCGGCCTCACGGCGACCCTGGTACGCGAGGACGGCCGCGAGGGCGACGTGTTCAGCCTGATCGGCCCGAAGCGGTACGACGCGCCGTGGAAGGACATCGAGTCGCAGGGCTGGATCGCCCCGGCCGAGTGCACCGAGGTCCGGGTGACGCTGACCGATGCGGAGCGGATGGCGTACGCGACGGCGGAGGCCGAGGAGCGCTACCGGATGGCGGCGACCGCGCGGACGAAGCTGCCGGTGGTACGGGCGCTCGTGGACCGGCACCCGGACGAGCAGGTGCTCGTGATCGGCGGGTACATCGACCAGTTGCACCAGCTTGGGGAGTATCTGGACGCACCGATCGTGCAGGGGTCGACGACCAACAAGGAGCGGGAGCGGCTGTTCGACGCGTTCCGGTCGGGCGAGGTGAAGACCCTCGTCATCTCCAAGGTCGGGAACTTCTCCATCGACCTGCCCGAGGCTGCCGTGGCCATCCAGGTGTCGGGGACCTTCGGGTCGCGGCAGGAGGAGGCGCAGCGGTTGGGGCGGGTGCTCCGGCCGAAGGCGGATGGACGGCAGGCGCACTTCTACACCGTCGTCTCCCGGGACACGATCGACACCGAGTACGCGGCGCACCGTCAGCGGTTCCTCGCCGAGCAGGGGTACGCCTACACCATCGTGGACGCGGACGACGTGTTGGGACCGAAGCTCCCGACCATCGACTAACTGACTCACGCATTACGAGTCGACCCCCTGGCACTGGTCCACCGCCTGGTCCTCATGCCCGACATGCTGTCTCGGTCCGCCATCGTCCGCCCACGACGGCTGGTGACGCTTCGGGGCCGTGGCGCGGCGCCGCCTTACGGCCATAAGCTCACCGAATGGAGTCGGCGACCGGTCAGCGGGCAAGCGTGCGGGGCTGGCTCCAGGACTTGTGGCTCGTCGCGATCTACGACGACGTGCCGGACGACGAAGTCAGGCGATGGTGGAACTGCAAGGAGACCGACGTCCTGGACGTCCTCGTCGACGTGGCGCCCGGATTCCGCCTCGGCTCGATCGTGACCGCCGACGGCGACCCGCCCAGCCCCACCCAGCGGGTGTCATCGCTGATGTTCCTGCACGGCACCTGCCCGGAGGACTTCGAGCCGGACGCTCAGGCGTCCTACGTGATGCCCCTGCTCGACGCCGGGCTGCGCGCCGCGCTACTGGCGGCCTTCGCCCCGCGACTCGGTGACCACCCGCTGATGACGGCCGAGCCGGTCGACACCCTTGCGGCGTTCCTCGACGAACACCACGGAGCGCGGCTGCTCACGCACACACCCACCGAGGCGGTTGAGGTGCTGCTCGGTCCCGACGTCGGCTGACCGTGCCGGCCCGCGACGGCAGAGCGGCGCAGCACAGCCCGAACCATCCCGGACGTCGACCTGTTCCACCACCGAGATCGACCACGTCCATCGGACGGAAACTCCGTCTGAGCCGCACCGACAGCCACTTGCGGAAAATAGGAGCGTCGGAAGTCAGCCCGACAGTCTGCTGACGCCGTCCTACCGCCGTCGAGTCCGAACCGGCTGCCAACCCACCCGTTGGTTGAGCAGCTACAGCACTCGTCTCCAGCTACAGCACGTCTCGGTCCTGCACGGGCTGCGTTCGCTCCGCTCAGCCGTCGAGCGGTGCGTCCCAATCCTTTAGCACCCGGTCGACTCCGCGACGAAGACTCCGCGACCCGGGCGCCCAACCAACACACCCTGCTCCCGCAGCGTCGCCACCGCCCGGTGGATCGTCGACACCGACACGTCGTAGTGATCGGACAGCTGCTGGGTGGACGGAATCTGCGACCCGGGCTGGAACTCGCCCTCCTCGATCCGCCTCAGCAGATCCTCGATCAACTCGTTCATGGGTCTGTAAGAAGAACGGTGTAACTCCTGATCAAGGAGCGGCACCTGATGACGGAAACGACGATGGCCGTGGATACTTCCGCGGTGGCGAAGA
>NZ_JBEXLR010000038.1:0-51276 GCF_040610095.1 Micromonospora sp. NPDC004540 | reverse complement strand
GCGCCGGACCCGGCACAGCTGATCCACCAACCGGCTGGGTGACGCCGACGGCGTCACCCAGCCGGTGACGGCTCCAGTTCGCTGCGCGGCTGGAGCCGTCGTTCGTTTCCACCGCACCACCCACCCCTCGTCGAACTGAGAGCAGGTTCCTCGTGAGTCGGATCCGGCGTTCGTCCTTCCCGGCGGCTCGACGGGGGGTGACGTCGTCCGGGG
Source organism: Micromonospora sp. NPDC004540 (assembly GCF_040610095.1). Lineage (NCBI taxonomy): Bacteria > Bacillati > Actinomycetota > Actinomycetes > Micromonosporales > Micromonosporaceae > Micromonospora > Micromonospora sp. NPDC004540. The sequence continues at coordinate 51,063 of NZ_JBEXLR010000038.1, read as the reverse complement.
TCGCGCGCCCCGCGGGCGGAGCGGCCCGGGCGGTCACCCGCACGCTCAGCGACGACCCGCTGGGCGGCACCGTCCGCCGTACCGTGCTCCCCAGCGGCCTGCGCGTGCTCACCGAGGCGATCCCGGCGATGCGCAGCGTCTCGTTCGGCATCTGGGTGGCGGTCGGGTCGCGCGACGAGACCGGGCCGCAGGCCGGTGCCGCGCACTTCCTGGAGCACCTGCTCTTCAAGGGCACCAACAAGCGCGGCGCGCTGGAGATCTCCTCGGAGATCGAGGCGGTGGGCGGCGAGACCAACGCCTTCACCACCAAGGAATACACCTGCTACTACGCGCGGGTGCTGGACGAGGACCTGCCGCTGGCCATCGACGTCATGTGCGACCTCGTCGCCGACTCGGTGCTGGCCGCCGCCGACGTGGAGACCGAGCGCGGGGTCATCCTCGAAGAGATCGCCATGCACGACGACGAGCCCGGCGACGAGGTGCACGACCTCTTCGCCCGCGCCGTCTACGGCGACCATCCCCTCGGCCGGCTGATCTCCGGCACCGAGGAGACGGTCACCCCGATGACCCGGCGGCAGATCCAGAGCTTCTACCGCCGCCGCTACACGGCGCCGCAGATCGTCATCGCCGCCGCCGGCAACCTCGACCACGCCGCCGTGGTCAAGCTGGTCCGGCAGGCGCTGCGCGGCACCCCGCTGGACACCGACCCGGCCGTGCCGGCCCCGCACCGGCCGGCCACCCCGGCGGTACGCACCAGGCCGGCCGCCACCCTGGTCGAGCCGAAGGAGACCGAGCAGGCGCACGTCATCCTCGGCTGCCCCGGCATCGACCGCACCGACGAGCGGCGCTTCGCCCTCGGCGTGCTCAACAACGTGCTCGGCGGAGGCATGTCCAGCCGGCTGTTCCAGGAGATCCGCGAGCAGCGCGGCCTGGCCTACTCGGTCTACTCCTACGCCAGCCAGTACGCCGACAGCGGCCTGTTCGCCGTCTACGCCGGCTGCGCGCCCGGCAAGGTCGACGAGGTGCTTGACCTGACCCGCGCCGAGCTGGCCCGGGTGGCCGCCACGGGGATCACCGAGGCCGAGCTGGCCCGGGGCAAGGGGATGAGCAAGGGCTCCTTCGTGCTCGGCTTGGAGGACACCGGCTCCCGGATGAGCCGGCTGGCCAAGGGCGAGCTGCTCTACGGCAACCTCATGCCGGTGGACGAGCTGCTGGCCCGGGTCGACGCGGTGACCCTGGACGACGTCAACGGCCTCGCCGCCGAGCTGCTCGGCCGGCCGATGTCCCTCGCCGTCGTGGGCCCGTTCGACGAGTCCGCCTTCGCCGCGAGCTGACCGTCCCGCCCGCCGGTCCGTGGGGGTGCCGCGTCCCGATTGGGATAGGTTGTGCCCCGTGACTGACGAGCAGGAGAAGAACCCGGCCGAGGCGATCCGGGTCGGCGTGCTGGGCGCCCGCGGCCGGATGGGCATGGAGGTCTGCAAGGCCGTCGACGCGGCCGGCGATCTCGACCTGGTGGCGACGGTCGACCAGGGCGACGGCCTCTCCGCCGTCTCCGCCGCCGAGGTGGTCGTCGACTTCACCATCCCCGACGTCGTCATGGACAACCTGCGCTGGTGCATCGACCAGGGCATCCACGCGGTCGTCGGCACCACCGGCTTCACCGAGCAGCGCCTCGACCAGGTGCGTGGCTGGCTGGCCGGCAGGCCCGGCGTCGGCGTGGTGATCGCCCCCAACTTCGGCATCGGCGCGGTGCTGATGATGCAGTTCGCCGCCCGCGCGGCCCGGCACTTCGAGTCGGTCGAGGTCATCGAGCAGCACCACCCGCGCAAGCTCGACGCGCCCAGCGGCACCGCCACCCACACGGCCCGGCTCGTCGCGCAGGCCCGTGCCGAGGCCGGCCTCGGCCCCACGCCGGACGCCACCAGGGACGAGGTGCCCGGCGCCCGCGGCGCCGACATCGACGGGGTACGCGTACACGCGGTCCGCGCCACCGGCCTGGTCGCCCACCAGGAGGTGCTCTTCGGCACCACCGGCGAGACGCTGACCATCCGGCACGACTCGTACGACCGGGCGTCGTTCATGCCCGGCGTGCTGCTGGCGGTGCGCGAGGTGCGCCGCCGGCCGGGCCTCACCGTCGGCCTGGACGCCCTGCTCGACTGACTCCCGCCCCGACGGCCGTACCTGACGGCGGCCGGCGGCGCGCAGGTGCGCAACGGCGATCAAGCGGCGCGGTGTTCGGCGGGTGCAGGCTGTGCACATGACCCAGACGGACGGACTCACCGGCCTCCTCGACTGGCTCCAGGTCGCGCTGGACGATCCGGAGGCCAGCCCGGCCGGTCTGGCCGCCCGGGCCCACCTGTCCCGGTTCCACTTCGACCGGCTCGTCGCCGCGGCAACCGGGGAACCGCCGGGCGCGCTGCGCCGCCGGCTGCTCCTGGAACGCGCGGCGCACCGGCTCCTCACCAGCGACCGGACCGTCCTCGACATCGCCGTCGAGGCCGGATACGGCTCGCACGAGGCGTTCACCCGCGCCTTCCAGCGGTCGTACGGCGTCGCCCCGACCGCGGTCCGGCGGAGCCCGCCGCTGACCTTCCGCGAACTGGAGCTGCCCTGCCCCAGCGGCGTCCACTTCCAACCGCCCGGTGGCCTGCGGCTGCCGGCCGCACGTCAGGAGACTCCGATGAACGTTCTCCAACATCTGGTCGACCACCACGTCGAGACCCTCACCGCGATCATCGACCGCGCGGGCACCCTCGACGAGCAGGTGCTCGACCGGCCCGTCACCGTGTCCGTCGAGACCATCGACGACCAGCCGACGCTCCGCTCGTTGATCAACGCCATGGTCACCCAGGAGGAGCACTGGCTCTCGGCGCTGCGCGGCGGCGAGTGGCCCGACGAGAGCGACCGGTCGGTGTCCGGGCTGGCCGCCCGGCACGCGGTGGCCGGCCGCGACTGGCGGGCCTTCGTGGCCCGGACGCTGGCCGCCGGCACCCTGGCGGACACCTTCGTCGACACCACCTGCACGCCGCCGACCACCCACACCCTGGGCGGCACCATCGGCCACGTGATCACCTTCGCCGCCGTGCGCCGCACCCTGGCCATCGGCGCCCTGCACAGCGCCGGGATCACCGACCTCGGCGCCGGCGACCCGCGGCCCTACCTGGACGCCGCTGCGACCACCTCCGCCGGCTGACGACCACGGCCGGCGCTGATCCACTCCAGCTCGCGGACGTGGCGGTGTCCGGCTCCTGCCGATGCCGCCACGTCGGGGAGCTGGAGCCGATCATGGTGATGTCGGCCGCGGCCGGCCGCGGTGTCGGCCACCCGGCGGGTCGCCGCCGGTGGCGTGGCGACCCGCCGGGGTCTCGGCGGCAGGTGTGTGGTCGCGGCTCCGGCTCCGGCTCCGGCGAAAGCGATGGCCGGGTGGGCGGGCCGGCCCTAGGCTGACCGCCATGATCGATTCCGGGCAGCGTGACCGCGCCGGCCGCCGGGTGACCCTGCGGCCGGTGGACGACGACAACTGGCGGGCGGTGGCCGACGTCGCGCCCCGCGACGACCAGCGCGCCTTCGTGCCGGCGCTGGCTGCCCGCTACCTGGTGCTGACCATGCGCTCGGACGTCTGGACCTCGCTCGCCGTCTGCGCGGACGAGACGGTGGTCGGGCACGTCATGTGGGGCGTGGACGACGACGGCTCCCGCTGGATCGGCGGCATGGTGATCGACGCCGCCGAACAGGACCGCGGCATCGGCCGTGCCGCCGTCCGGACCCTCACCGACTGGCTGGCCGAGGCAGGACAACCCATCCGACTCAGCTACCGCCCCGACAACACCCCCGCCGCCACCCTCTACGGCTCCCTGGGCTTCCACCCCACCGGCGTGATGGAAGACGACGAACTGATCGCCGAACTAACCCCCACCCCGCCCCGTTGACCATGAGGTTGGCGGCAGTCGAGGAGATCAACTTCGCCGCCAACCTCATGATCGACGCGGGAGGGGGGGGTCAGGTGGGGGAGTGGGTGGGGGTGGTCGGGCGGCGGGGGGTCGGAATGGTCAGGGTCGTGGGGAGGCCGGTGAGGGTCGGGTGGCCGGTGTTGTCGACCGTCACCGTGACCGGGGTGCCGGCGATTCGCAGGCCCTCTGCCGTGAGGGCGCCCAGCTCCGGGCCGGCCAGGGGGCGGAGGTCGACCCGGCCGGCGGGCACGTCGGGGTAGACGCCGAGGCCGGCCTGGAGGAGCAGCACGGCGGCCGCGGCTGACCAGGCCTGCGGGTGGCACGCCGCCGGGTACGGCACCGGCCGGCCGAGCACTGCCCGGTCGTCCCCGCCGAACAGCTCGGGGAGGCGGTAGTCGAACGCCTCGGCGGCCGCCAGCAGGCCGTCGGCCAGCCGGAGCGCCGCCTCGCGGTGACCGGCCCGGGCCAGCCCGCCGAGCACGATGGCGGTGTCGTGCGCCCAGATCGACCCGCAGTGGTAGGACAGCGGGCTGAATCCGGTGTCGTCGGTGGACATGGTGCGCAGCCCGAAGCCGCCCGCCAGGGCCTCGGTCGAGAGCAATGCGGCGACCTGCGCCGACTCGGCGTCCGAGAGCAGGCCGGTGCCGAGCAGGTGGCCGATGTTGCTGGTCAACGAGTCCACGGGACGCTTGTCCCCGTCGAGCGCCAGGGCCGGCTGGGGGCCGTGGCGGCCGTCGACCCAGAACGCGGCGCGGAACCGCTCGGCGAGCCGGTCGGCGTACCCGCGCCAGCGGTCGGCGCCGGGGCGGCCGAAGGCGTCGAGCAGGTCGGCCCCGTTCACCGCGGCCTGGTACGCGTACCCCTGCACCTCGGCCAGCACGATGGGCGGCTCGGCCAGCCGGCCGTCCCGGAAGCGCACCGCGTCGCCGGAGTCCTTCCAGCCCTGGTTGGCGAGGCCGTGGCCGGTGGTGTCGACGTACTCGACGAAGCCGTCGCCGTCGGCGTCGGCGTGCTCGCCGAGCCACCCGAGCGCCGCCTCGAGGTGGGGCAGCAGCGGCTCGATCTGGTCGGCGGCGAGCCCCCAGCGCCAGGCGTCGTGCAGCAGCCCGACCCAGAGCATGGTGGCGTCGACCGTGCCGTAGTAGGCGGGCGGCAGCCGCAGCCCCTCGTCCAGGGTGAACTCGTGCCGGCGCAGCTCGTGCAGGATCTTGCCGGGCGCCTCGCCGGTGGCCGGGTCGACCCGGGCGCCCTGCCGGCGGGCCAGCACCCGCAGCGTGCCGGCGGCCAGGTCGGTGCCGAGCGGCAGCATCATCCGGGCGGCCCAGAGGCTGTCCCGACCGAAGAGGGTGAGGAACCAGGGCACGCCGGCGCCGAGGAAGACGTCCTCCGGGTGGGCCGGCTCGGCCAGCCGCAGCCCGCGCAGGTCGGCCAGGGAGCGGTCGAGGAGCCGGACGAGGCGGCGGTCGTCGGCGCGTACCACCGGCTGGGGCCAGCCGGGGCCGGGCGGGGCGGCGGTCACCACGGCCTTCGGGTCGGTGACGGCGAGCCGCCAGCGCAGCGTGGCGGCCTCGCCGGGGGCGAGCGTGACCGGCCAGCTCAGCCGGGGCGCCGTGGCGCGGTCGCCGGTGGCGTCCACGGTGGCCGCCTCGCCGGTCACGGTCACGGTGAGCCCCTCGGCGGCCCACTGGACCCGGCCCGGCTCGCCGGCCTTCGCCTCGAGCGGCGCGCCGCTCCCGCCGGACTTGACCAGTTCGATCGGGGCGAGGTCGCAGCCGAGGTCGACGCTGACCGTGGTGTGGACCGGGCCGGCGGCGGTGGACGAGACGACCAGTTCCTCGGTGAGGCCGTGCGGGCCGGCCTGCCGGGTGCGGTCGACCCGCACGGTCGGGTCGGGGGTGGGGTCGCCGAGCCAGCGGGCCAGGGCGACGAAGCGGGCGCCGTGCGGCCCGGCCGAGCCGCGGGCCAGCGCCTCGGGCTCCCGGTCGTCGAGGCGCAGTTCGGCGCGGGAGAGCACCCGGGCGTCGGCGTGGAAGACGCCCTGGACGCCGTGCGCCCGGATCTGGCCCGCCGCGTCGCCCAGCGCGCTGGTGGGGGCGTGCACCACGCCGACCAGGTCGTGCAGCAGCGGTTGCAGGTGGCGTTCGGACAAGGGGAACCCCCGGTGCTGATCGATGGGCCGGCGCCGTCTTGACAGATGGCTCCGGCCGGTGCAAAGTGCGAAACATTCCAGAAACTTTGAACGATCTAATCCTGCCGCATCGGAGTTGGATCGTTCAAGGCGGCGAGAGGGATTTCGTGGCTGAAAAGGTGACCATCGCGACGGTGGCCCGGCATGCCCAGGTGAGCCGGCAGACGGTCTCCAACGTGCTCAACGCGCCGCACATCGTCCGCGAGGAGACCCGGCGGCGGGTGCAGGAGGCGATCACCGCCCTCGGCTACCGCGCCAACCAGGCCGCACGGCAGATGCGGACCGGGCGGTCCCGGCTCATCGCGGTCCGCATCGAGCCCACCCGGGACGGGATCAACGGCTCGGTGCTCGACCGGTTCCTGCACGGCCTCACCGAGACCGCCGAGGCCGCCGGCTACCGGGTCATGCTCTACACGGCCCGCGACGACGACCAGGAGATCACCAGCTACGACGACCTGCTCGGCGCCTACGACCTGGACGCGTTCGTGCTCACCGGCACCAAGCACGGCGACCCGCGCACCGCGTGGCTGGCCGAGCGCGAGGTGCCCTTCGTGACCTTCGGTCGCCCCTGGGACGCCCTCGACGGGCACCCCTGGGTCGACGTGGACGGCGCCGCCGGCACCGCGCAGGTCACCCGGCACCTGCTCGACACCGGCCACCGCCGGATCGCCTTCCTCGGCTGGCCGACCGGCTCCGGCGTCGGCGACGACCGGTGCGCCGGCTGGCGTACCACGATGACGGCGGCTGGCCACGACGTGGCCGGCCTGCGCCGGGCGACCGAGGACGGCATCGCCGAGGGTGCGCGGGAGTTGCGCGACCTGCTCGCCGGCGACGCGCCGCCGACCGCCGTGGTCTGCGCCAGCGACTCGCTCGCCCTCGGCGCGCTCCAGGCCGCACGCGACGCGGCGGCGCCCGTCGCCGTCGTCGGCTTCGACGACACCCCGGTGGCCGCCGCGGTCGGGCTGAGCAGCGTCAGCCAGCCGCTCGCCGCGGCCGCCGCCCGCTGCGTCGACCTGCTCACCGGCCTGCTCGACGGCCAGCCCACCGACCCCCACGTGCTGCTCACACCCACGCTGGTGCTCCGGCACACGGCGTGACCACATCCCCCATCAGGAGAGTCAGATGACACCTCGCACCCTCACCCGGGCGGCGGTGGCCGGCTTCGCCGCCGTCGCCCTGTTCGGCTCCGCCGCGTGCGGCAGCGGCTTCGACGACTCCGCGAGCGACACCAAGCAGTCCAGCGGCCCGGCCAGCCTGCAGATCCTGATCGGCTCGTCCGGCGAGGCCGAGACCAAGGCGGTGCAGGACGCGGCCGCCAAGTGGGCCTCGACCAGCGGCAACACGGCCACCGTCACCCCGGCCCAGGACCTCACCCAGCAGCTCGGCCAGGCCCTCGCCGGCGGCACCCCGCCGGACGTCTTCTACGTCGACGCGAGCCGCTTCGCCGACTACGCCAGCGTCGGCGCGCTGGAGCCGTACGGGGACAAGGTCAGCAACAAGGACGACTTCTACGAGAGCCTGCGCACCACCTTCACCTACGACGGCAAGCTCTACTGCGCGCCGAAGGACTTCTCCACCCTCGCGCTGGAGATCAACACCGACCTCTGGGCGAAGGCCGGCCTGACCGACGCCGACGTGCCGACCACCTGGGACCAGCTCACCGCCGTCAGCCAGAAGATCAAGGCGAAGAAGATGGTGGCGCTCGCCCTCGGCGACACCCGGGACCGGATCGGCGCCTTCATGGTGCAGAACGGCGGCTGGCTCATGAGCAAGGACGGCAAGCAGCCCACCGCCGACACCCCGGAGAACCTCCAGGCCCTCCAGTACGTGAAGTCGCTGCTCACCAACGGCTACGCGAAGTTCCCGAAGCAGCTCGACTCCGGCTGGTCCGGGGAGGCGTTCGGCAAGGGCAAGGCCGTCATGACCATCGAGGGCAACTGGATCAAGGGCGCCCTGCAGAACGACTTCCCGAACGTGAAGTACAAGGTCGTGCCGCTCCCGGCCGGCCCGAAGGGGCAGGGCACCCTCTCCTTCACCCAGTGCTGGGGCATCGCCGCCAAGTCGAAGTACAAGGACCAGGCGATCAAGTTCGTCGAGGCGATGACGGCGGGCGACCAGCAGGTGACCTTCGCCAAGGCGTTCGGCGTGATGCCGTCCCGGCAGTCCGTCCGCGACCAGTACACCGGCGCCTTCCCGGCGGACAAGCCGTTCATCGAGGGCGCCGCGTACGCGCAGGGCCCGGTGAACGCCCCGAAGATGGACAGCGTCCTGCGCGACCTGGAGGCCGGCCTGCAGGGGCTGAGCACCGGTGACCCGAAGACGGTCCTGGCCAACTTCGACAAGAACGCCAAGGCGGCGCTCGGCGGCTGAGCGGTGGCGGAGGGGCCCGGACCGGGCCCCTCCGCGCCGGCTCACACGGACAAGGAGGGAGGGGAGAGATGGCAACCGAAGCGCTGCGCGCCCCGGCGACCACGCCGGTGAAGCCGCCACGCCGCCGCGGCGGCGGCGTCCGCGGCAACGAGAACATCGCCGGCTGGCTCTTCGTCGCGCCCGTGATCGTGATCCTCGGGCTCTTCCTGCTGCTGCCGATCCTGATGGCGCTCTGGGTGAGCCTCACCGACTGGAACGGCCAGGGCAGCCCGTTCACCGGCGACGTGCCGTTCGTGGGCGGCGAGAACTACACCCGGCTGTTCACCGAGGACGGGCTGGACCGCCGGGACTTCATGACCAGCATCCGCAACAACATGTACTACGTGGGCATCGTCGTGCCGGTGCAGACCGCGCTCGCCCTCGGCCTCGCCCTGGTGGTCAACAACCGGATGCTCAAGGGGAAGGGCTTCTTCCGCAGCGCCTTCTACTTCCCGTCGGTCACCAGCTCCGTGGCGATCAGCGTGGTGTTCCTGTTCCTGTTCGCCAACTCCGGTGCGGTCAACAAGCTCCTCGGCCTCCTCGGCGTCAACGGGCCGGAGTGGTTCGCCGACTCCCGCGGCGTGCTGCACCTGCTGCTCGGCTCGGTCGGGGTGGACACCCCGCCCGGCGCGCTCACCTCCGGTGGGCCGTTCGGCCTCACCTGGTGGGACTGGTTCGCCGGCCCGAGCGTGGCCCTGGTGTCGATCATCTGCCTGGTCATCTGGACCACCTCGGGCACCTTCATGCTGATGTTCCTGGCCGCGTTGCAGAACGTCCCGGTGGCGCTGGACGAGGCCAGCACCCTCGACGGCGCGACCCGCTGGCAGCGGTTCCGCCACGTCACCCTGCCGCTGATCAAGCCGACCACCTTCCTGGTGCTCACCCTCGGCCTGATCGGCTCCTGGCAGGTCTTCGACCAGGTGTACGTGATGAGCCAGGGCGACCCGGCCAAGACCACGCTCACCCCGGCGTACCTGTCGTACCGGACCGCGTTCCGGGACTTCGACTACGGCTCCGGCGCGGCCATCTCGTTCGTGCTGTTCCTGATCATCATCCTGCTGACCCTGCTCCAACGCCGGGTGATGGCCGACCGGGACGAGCCCCGGCGGGCCCGGTGGTGGCGGCGACGCGTACCGGAGGGGTCCTGACATGGCCGTGCTCACCGACCGGCCGGCGGCGCCCGTCGCGCGCCGCGCCGACCGCGGGCCGCGCGCCCAGGTCAACCGCATCCTCGGGTACGCGGTCCTGATCGCCTTCGGGCTGGTCTTCCTCTACCCGTTCGTCATCCAGCTCGGCAACTCGTTCAAGACCGAGCCGGACGCGGCGGCGAACCCACTGTCGCCGGTGCCCGACCCGCTGACCCTGGCCGGCTTCGAGCGGATCTTCGCGGGCACCAACTTCCCGCTCTGGCTCGGCAACTCGCTGCTGGTCACCGTGCTGGTCACCCTGGGCCGGGTCTTCTTCGACTCGCTCGCCGGCTACGCGCTGGCGCGGCTGCGCTTCCGGGGCCGGGCCGGGCTGTTCGCCGCGATCATCGCGGTGATGGCGGTGCCCGGCGTGGTGCTGCTCATCCCGAAGTTCCTGGTGCTCAAGCAGATCGGCCTCTACGACAGCTACGCGGGCCTGGTGGTGCCGCTGCTCGCCGACGCCGCCGGGGTCTTCATCATGAAGCAGTTCTTCGAGTCGGTGCCGGTCAGCGTCGAAGAGGCGGCCCGGATCGACGGCGCGGGCGTGTTCCGCACCTTCTGGTCGGTGGTGCTGCCGATGGCGCGGCCGGCCCTGATCACGCTGACCATCCTGTCGTTCCAGGGCTCCTGGAACGAGTTCCCGCACAGCCTGGTCTCGGTGCAGAACCCGGACCTGTTCACCCTGCCCCGGGGGCTGGCCGACCTGGTCAGCGGGTCGCTCGGCAAGGGCACCCAGTATCCGCTCAAGCTGGGCGCGGCGCTGCTCGCCACCATTCCGGTGGCGGTGCTGTTCGTGATCTTCCAGCGCTACTTCGTCCGCGGCGCGAACGAGGGCGCCGACAAGGGCTGACCGGCGGCCGGCGGTCCCGCCCCGTGCCGGGACCGCCGACCCCGGCTCAGCTCTCCTGGAGCACCGACAGCACGTTGCCGGCCGGGTCGGTGAACCAGGCGATCGACGGGCCGTTGCCCCGCATGACCCCCTTGTCGTCCTGCGGCATGCCCTCGTAGCGCTCGAGCCGCACCCCGCGCGAGACCAGCTCGTCCACCGCGCGGTCGATGTCCGGGACGGGGAAGTTGAGCACCGTGTAGGTGGCCGGGTGGTGGTCGGGCTTCGGGTAGACCAGCACCGGCCGGTCCCCGGCCAGGTGCAGGGTCAGCAGGCCGCCCATCGCGTCGTCCCGGGACACCCGCAACCCGAGGACGTCGGTGTAGAACCGCTCCGCGCGGTCCGCGTCGTCCACCGAGAACCCGCTGAACGCCTTCGTGTCCCTGAACATGACCCGCTCCTCACTCCGCCGGTGCGCCGCCTCCGTCGTGCCTACCAGGGGTGGACGGCGCGCGGGGCGGAAACTCATCGGCGGGTCACGGATCGAGCCGGGTCGGCAGCCCGAAGCGCGGGAAGAGTCGGGGCTCCAGGAAGTGGGTGAGCCGGGCGATCCGCCCCTCGGCGCACTCCAGCAGGGTGATCGAGAAGGCCCGGTGGCCGCCGGCCGGGTCGACCCGGTATTGAGCCACCGCCCGGGCGCCGTTCGCGGCCACCCGCACCAGCCGGGAGCCCCGGCAGCCGGCACCCGGCCCGCCCAGCCAGCGGCCGATGTCGACCGCGCCGCGCAGCCACATCCGGTAGGGCGGCATGCTCTGCACGGCGTCCGCGCGCAGCAGCGCCACCAGGGCGTCGACGTCGTAGCGGTGGAAGGCGTCCACGTAGCGGTCGAGCAGGTCGCGGTCGACCGGGTCGAGATCCGGCCCGACGCGCCGCTCGGCGCGCACCCCCGCCAGGGTGGCCCGGGCCCGCTGGAGCGCGCTGTTGACCGCCGGCACGGTGGCGTCGAGCAGGTCGGCGACCTCGTCGGCGCGCCAGCGCAGCACGTCCCGCAGGATCAGCACGGCGCGCTGCCGGGGCGGCAGGTGCTGGAGCGCGGCCACGAACGCCAGCCGCACCGACTCCCGGGCCACCGCCAGCTCCGCCGGGTCGGCCGGGAGCACCGCCGCGTCGGGCACCGGCTCGACCCAGTCGCCGGCCGGGTTGCCGAGCGACGCGGCCACCGGCGCGGCCGGGCCCCCCAGGTCGACCGGCAGGGCCCGCCGGCCGCGCCCGCGCAGCAGGTCGAGGCAGACGTTGGTGGTGATCCGGTAGAGCCAGGTGCGCAGGCTGGACCGGCCGTCGAAGCCGTCCCGGCCGCGCCAGGCCCGCAGCAGGGTCTCCTGCACCGCGTCCTCGGCGTCGAACACCGAGCCGAGCATCCGGTAGGCGTAGCCGGTCAACTCGACCCGGAACGGCTCCAGGTCGCTGGACGCGGGCGCCGGTGCGGTCGTCATTCCGCCACGGTAGGCGCTACCCCCGACAGCGACTACTCAGGAAGCGGCCGGCTCGGCGGGGACGCCGACGTGCAGGCGGACCTGGGGGACCAGCATGTCCTCCACGTCCAGCGCGCGGGCCGCGCCGTCCGGCTCCCAGCCGGTCGAGGTGAGGAACTTCCGGGTCGCCGCGTCCGCGTCGAACGCCCAGGCCACCGCCCGGGTGAAGCCGTCTTCCCGCCAGTGGTCGACCATGGCGGCGAGCAGCCGGCTGCCGTGCCCGCGCCGACCCCAGCGCGGCTCGACCAGCAGGTCGGTCACCGCCGCCACGCCGTCGGCGAGCGCCTCGGCCGGCTCGCCCGGCGCGAGCGCCTCGGCGTCGGCCGGACCCGAGGCGGCGAACCCCACCAGATACGATTGCTCGGCCTGTTCGACGGCGACCAGCACGCGGTGCGCGCCCGAGGGCGGCTCCTGCACCGCGGCGCTCCACCGCCGGGCGAGGTACGCCTCGTCCAGGTTGTCGAGCACGTGCCTGGGCAGGATCCGGCGGTACGCGACCCGCCAGGTGGCGAGCTGGAGGCGTGCGATCTCGCCGGCGTCCTCCGGACGCGCGGGGCGGACGTACCCGAGAGCCATGGCACGTGAGCCTACGCAGGGCGAGGAGGGCGACGGTGGCGCAGGGTGCCAGGCGGACGATCGCGCAGGTCGTCGCCGTGGTGGCGCTCGCCGTCGCGGTGACGGCCTTCCTCTCGGTGGCGGCCGTGCGGCACGGCTTCTTCGACCTCAAGGTCTACTACGGCGCGCTGACCTTCTGGGTGCACGACGGCGGGGAGATCTACGACTTCCTCAAGGCCGGCACCCAGTACGGCTTCACCTACCCGCCGTTCGCCGCGCTGGTCATGCTGCCGATGGCGTACCTGCCGTGGCCGGCGGCGATCACGGTGAGCGTGGCCGCCACCGTGGTGGTCAGCGCGGTGGTCATCTGGTGGCTGCTCGACCCGGTCGCCCGCCGCGCCGGCTGGACCCGCTGGTTCGTCCTCGCCGTGGCGCTCTGCCTGGCCGCCGCCTACGAGCCGATGCGTGAGACGGTGAACTTCGGCCAGGTCAACATGCTGCTGCTGTTCCTGGTGGCGGTCGACCTGCTCCGGCTGCTGCCGGCGCACAGCCGGTGGGCCGGGGTGGGCATCGGGCTGGCCACCGCGATCAAGCTGACCCCGGGCATCTTCATCGTCTACCTGCTGGTCACCGGCCGCTGGCGGGCCGCGTTCACCGCCATCGGCGCGGCGGCCGCGGCGACCCTGGCGGCCGCCGCGCTCTTCCCGGACGCATCCCGGGAGTTCTGGACCGAGGCGCTGTGGAACACCGACCGGGTCGGCGAGTTGGCCTTCGTCTCCAACCAGTCGCTGCGCGGGGTGGTGGCCCGGCTCGACCCGGAACACCCGAGCAGCGTCGCCTGGCTGGCGCTGGTCCTCGCCACCCTGGTGGTCTGGGGCTGGCGCTCCCGGGCCGCGGTGGCCGCCGGCGACGAGGCCACCGGCCTCGCCCTCACCGGCGCCACCATGTGCCTGGTCAGCCCGGTGACCTGGGTGCACCACCTGGTCTGGCTGCTCCCGGGCCTCATCCTGCTGGTCGACAACGGCATGGCGGCGCCCGCCCGCAGCCGCCGGCGCCGCCTGCTGCTGGCCGCCGCGCTCGTCGGGTACGCCTTCCTGACCAGCCGGATCGTCTGGGCCTGGGAGAAGGACTTCACCGGCGTGGACGGCGTCCTGGGCAGCAACACCTACGTCTGGATCAGCCTGGCGCTGCTGCTCGCGCTGCCGATCCGCCACTGGGCCACGCCGACCGCCGGCGGCCCCGCCGAGCGGGGCGGGCCGGCCGGGTCAGCCGTCGAGCCGGGCGGTGTAGCGCAGTTCGAGGAGCCGGACCGGGTCCCGCCCGCCGTGCAGCGGGACCGGGTAGGTGGACTCCTCCCCGTCCGGTGACAGCCCGGCCCGCTCGTAGAAGCGGCGGGCCCGGGCGTTGTCGGCGAGCACCCAGAGCCGATACTCCGTCCACGCCCGCTCGGCCAGCCCGGCCCGGGCCGCCGCGTGCAGCGCCCGCCCGGTCCCGGTGCTCCAGTACGCCGGCTCCAGGTAGAGCGCCAGGACCTCGCCGTACCGCGGGTCCAGATCGCCCCGGTCCTGGTTGTTCCGGTACGGCCCGAACGTGGTGAACCCGACGACCACCCCGTCGACCTCGGCGACCAGCGTGGTGAACGGGTGCTCCGGGTCGGCCGTGCCGAGGTCCCGGCGGCGCTGCGCCCAGGCGGCCGGGTTCAGCCGGTTCAGCACCTCGTCCGGCATGATCCCGGCGTACCCGGCCTGCCAGCCGCGGATGTGCACCCGGGCGATCGCCTCGGCGTCGTCCGGTTCCTCCCGGCGGATGGTGCGCACCCGTCCGTTCTATGCCGAGCCGGGCGGTCGGTCCAGCCGCCGCACCCGTGTCAGACCGGTGGAATAGGGTCCCCGACGATGGCCGCACCGGAATCGCTCTCCCTCGCCCAGGCCCGGCGGATCGCCCTGGCCGCCCAGGGCTTCGCCGACCCGGCGCCCACCGGGGTGCCCACCCGCCGGCACCTGCGCCGGGTGCTCGACCGGGTCGGGCTGATCCAGATGGACTCGGTCAACGTCCTGCAACGCGCGCACTACCTGCCGCTCTACAGCCGGCTCGGGCCCTACCCGACCGGCCTGCTCGACACCGCCGCCTACCGGCGCCCCCGGGAGCTGTTCGAATACTGGGCGCACGAGGCGTCGCTGGTCCCGGTGGGGCTGCACCCGGCGCTGCGCTGGCGGATGGCCAAGGCCCACGACGAGGCCTGGGGCGGCATGCGCCGGATCGCCCAGGAGCAGCCCGAGCTGGTCGCCTGGGTGCGCGACGAGGTGGCCGCCCGGGGCCCGCTCACCGCCGCCGAGATCGAGCACGACGCGCCCCGGGAGACCGGCAACTGGGGATGGAACTGGTCCACGGTCAAGCGGGCGCTGGAGTTCCTGTTCTGGGCCGGCGAGGTGACCGCCGCCGACCGCACCACCTCGTTCGCCCGCCGCTACGACCTGCCCGAGCGGGTGCTGCCGGCCGCCGTGCTGGACGCGCCCACCCCGAGCGTCGCCGATGCTCACCGCGCGCTGGTGGCGCTCGCCGCCCGGTCGCTGGGCGTGGCCGCCGAGCCGGAGCTGCGCGACTACTTCCGCCTTCCGGTGGCCGGCGCCCGGCAGGCGATCGCCGAGCTGGTCGAGGCCGGCGAGCTGGCCCCGGTCACCGTGTCGGGCTGGCGGCAGCCGGCCTACCTGCACGCCCAGGCGCGGCTGCCCCGCTGGGTGCGCGCCAACACGCTGGTCAGCCCGTTCGATCCGCTGGTCTGGGAGCGGGCCCGCGCCGAGCGGCTCTTCGACTTCACCTACCGGATCGAGATCTACGTGCCCGCGCCGCAGCGGGTCCACGGCTACTACGTGCTCCCCTTCCTCCAGGGTGAGCGGTTCACCGCCCGGGTCGACCTCAAGGCCGACCGGAAGGCGGGGGCCCTGCTGGTGCCGGCGGCCTGGGTCGAGCCGGGCGCCGACCCGGGGGAGACCGCGGTGGCGCTCGCCGCCGAGCTCTACCGGCTCGCCGGCTGGCTCGGCCTGGACGCGGTCGCCCCGCCCGCCGCCGGCGACCTGGCCGCCCCGCTGGCCGCCGCCCTGGTGGGCGTGGCCGGTGTACGGTGAGCGCGTGACGAGCGTTGACCGGCCGGCCGCCGCGCCCGACCCGCACCCGGCCCCGCCCGCCGGTCCCCCCGGACCGGCCCCGGCCGGGCCGCCCACCACCGTCACCGGGCCGCACGCCGTCGCCACCGGGCCGCATGCGGAGCACGCCGGGCACGCCGCAGGGCCGCACGCCCATGACGGGGCGCACGCCGCGGGGCCGGAGGCCTGGCCCGCCGGGGTGGCCTACCCGGCGGTCGAGCCGGACCGGTTCACCCGCCTGGTGCTGCGGCTGCACGCCCGCGCCCCGCGCTGGGCGGTGCCCCTCGCGGCGCTCGGCTGCGTGGGCCTCGGCATGGCGTACGCCCTGCTCAGCGACCCCACCCAGAGCGACCCGGACGCCCGGCCGACCTGCCTGCTCAAGCTCACCACCGGGCTGGACTGCCCGGGCTGCGGCGGCACCCGTGCCCTCTGGTACGTGCTGCACGCCGACCTTCCCGCCGCCGCCCGGCACCACTTCCTCTTCGTCTTCTCGCTGCCCTTCCTGGCCTGGCTCTTCGTGAGCTGGGCGGGGAACCGGGCGTTCGGCTGGCGGCTCCCGGAGCTGCGGATCAGCCCCAGGGTGATCGGCGGCTTCCTGGCCCTCTGGCTCGCCTTCTCGGTGGCCCGCAACCTGCCCTGGGCCCCCTTCACCTCGCTCTACGTCTGACCGGCCCCAGGCCTGGTGCGCTGGTTCACGTCCGCGCGCCCAAGTTTCGCGGGAGGCCCACGGGCCACTACAGTCGCAGGAATGCCGGAGATGGTGCAGCCCCAGGTCAAGCTGATCGCGTGGACCCAGTTCCAGGCCCCGGACGACGTGCCGTGGTCGACCGACGCGGAGGGTGGTCAGGCGCTCGCCGAGTTCGCCGGCCGGGCCTGCTACCAGAGCTGGAAGAAGCCGAACCCGGCCACCGCGACCAACGCCGGCTACCTGGCGCACATCCTGGACGTGGGGCACCTCTCGGTGCTGGAGCACGGCTCGGTGAGCTTCTACTTCAGCGGGGTGTCGCGGTCCTTCACCCACGAGCTGATCCGGCACCGGCACTTCTCCTACTCCCAGCTCTCCCAGCGTTACGTCCCCGAGCGTGACGCCGCCATGGTGGAGCCGGCGGTGATCGCCGAGGACCCGGAGCTGCACAAGAAGTTCGTCGAGGCCAGCGAGGCGGCGGTGCGGGCGTACACCGAGTTGCTGGAGGGGCTGGAGGCCCGCTTCACCGACGA
Source organism: Micromonospora sp. NPDC004540 (assembly GCF_040610095.1). Taxonomy (NCBI): domain Bacteria; kingdom Bacillati; phylum Actinomycetota; class Actinomycetes; order Micromonosporales; family Micromonosporaceae; genus Micromonospora; species Micromonospora sp. NPDC004540. The sequence goes on along the minus strand of NZ_JBEXLR010000038.1, from coordinate 34,055 downwards.
GCCCAACCCGACGTTGCGTCGCAAGCAGGCCCGGCAGGCGGCCCGCGCGGTGCTGCCCAACGCCACCGAGACCCGGATCGTGGTGACCGGCAACTACCGGGCCTGGCGGCACTTCATCAAGATGCGCGCCACCGAGCACGCCGACGTGGAGATCCGCGAGCTGGCCGTGGAGTGCCTGCGGCAGCTCCAGGGGGTCGCGCCGAACGTCTTCGCCGACTTCGTGATCTCCACGCTCCCCGACGGCACCGAGGTGGCGGCCTCTCCGCACGCCGAGTGAGTCGTCGCCCTTCGCCACCGGGGCCCCGGTGGTCGTCCGCTAGGTTGTGAACATGACGCACGACCTCCCTGCCGCCCCGGAACGGGGCGCGTCGCGCCCGTTCGGGCGACTGATCACGGCCATGGTGACCCCGTTCACCGCCGACGGGTCGCTCGACCTCGACGGCGCCGTACGGCTCGCCAGCCACCTCGTCGACGAGCAGGGCAACGACGCGCTGGTGCTCAACGGCACCACGGGCGAGTCGCCGACCACCACCGACGCGGAGCAGGAGGCCCTGATCCGCGTCGTCGCGGAGGCGGTCGGCGACCGCGCCCGGATCGTCGCCGGGGTGGGCACCAACGACACCCGGCACACCATCGAGCTGGCCGCGCAGGCGGAGAAGGCCGGCGCGCACGGCCTGCTGGTGGTGACGCCGTACTACAACAAGCCGCCGCAGGCGGGGCTGCTGCGCCACTTCACCGCCGTGGCCGACGCCAGCGGGCTGCCGATCATGCTGTACGACATCCCGCACCGGGCCGGCACGGAGATCGCCACCGACACCCTGGTGAAGCTGGCCGAGCACGGCCGAATCGTCGCGGTCAAGGACGCCAAGGGCGATCTCACCGCCACCTCCTGGGTGCTGGCCCGCAGCGACCTGGCCTTCTACAGCGGCGAGGACGCGCTGACCCTGCCCGCCCTCGCGGTCGGCGCGGTCGGCGTGGTCGGCACCTCCACGCACTTCACCGGCGTGCAGACCAAGCAGATGATCGAGGCGTACGAGGCGGGCGACACCAACACCGCGCTCGCCCTGCACCGGCGACTGCTGCCGCTGTACACCGGAATCTTCCGTACCCAGGGCGTGATCCTGGTGAAGGCGGGCCTGGCGGCCAAGGGCCTGCCGGCCGGCCCGGTGCGCCCCCCGCTGGTGGACGCCACCGGCGACGAACTGGCCCAGCTGCGCGCCGACTGCGCCGCGGCGGGCCTGTCCCTACCCGAATGATCGAACGACACGACGGACGCCGCGCGACGGCGTCGCAGAATGAGGTGACGCGTGACCGAGGCGCACATCGAGGGTGAGCTGCCCCCGCCGCTGCCGGAGGGCGGCCTGCGGATCATCCCGCTCGGCGGACTCGGCGCCATCGGCCGGAACATGACGGTCTTCGAGTACGACGGCAAGCTGCTGATCGTCGACTGCGGGGTGCTCTTCCCCGACGTCGAGCAGCCGGGCGTGGATCTGATCCTGCCCGACTTCGGCCCGATCCTGGACCGGCTCGGCGACGTGCAGGCGATCGTGCTCACCCACGGCCACGAGGACCACATCGGCGCGGTGCCGTACCTGCTCGCCCACAAGCCGGACATCCCGCTGGTCGGCTCGCAGTTCACCCTGGCCCTGGTCGAGGCGAAGCTGGCCGAGCGGCGGATCCAGCCGTACACGCTGACCGTCGCCGAGGGGCGGCGCGAGCGGCTCGGCCCGTTCGAGTGCGAGTTCTTCGCGGTGAACCACTCGATCCCCGACGCGCTCGCGGTGGCCATCCGCACCGGCGCGGGCCTGGTGCTGCACACCGGCGACTTCAAGATGGACCAGCTTCCGCTGGACGGCCGGATCACCGACCTGGCCGGCTTCGCCCGGCTCGGCGCCGAGGGCGTGGACCTGCTGCTCTCCGACTCGACCAACGCGGAGATCCCCGGCTTCGTCACCCCGGAGCGGGAGATCGGGCCGGTGCTCGACTCGATCTTCGCCAAGGCGCGCGGCCGGATCATCGTCGCCTCGTTCGCCTCGCACGTGCACCGGGTGCAGCAGGTCTTCGACTCGGCGATCGAGCACGGCCGCAAGGTGGCGCTGATCGGCCGGTCCATGGTGCGCAACATGGGCATCGCCCGCGACCTGGGCCTGCTCAACATCCCGCCGGGCCTGGTGGTCGGGCTTGAGGAGGCCACCACGCTGCCGCCCGAGCAGATCGTGCTGATGTCCACCGGCTCGCAGGGCGAACCGATGAGCGCCCTGGGCCGGATGGCCAGCGGCGACCACCGGCACATCACCATCGCCCCCGGCGACACCGTCGTGCTCGCGTCCTCGCTGGTGCCGGGCAACGAGACCTCGGTCTACCGGGTGATCAACCGGCTGGCCCGGGCCGGCGCGACCGTGATCCACAAGGACGTGGCCAAGGTGCACGTCTCCGGTCACGCACCCGCCGGCGAGCTGCTCTACCTGCTCAACGTCACCCGCCCGAGCAACCTCATGCCGGTGCACGGCGAGTGGCGGCACCTGCGGGCGCACGCCCGGCTCGGCATCGAGTCCGGCGTCGCGCCGGACCGGGTGGTGCTCTGCGAGGACGGCGACGTGGTCGACCTGGTCGACGGGCGCGCCAGCCTGGTCGGCCACGTGAAGAGCCGCTACGTCTACGTCGACGGCCTCGCTGTCGGCGACGTCAGCGAGTCACTGCTCACCGAGCGCCGGATCCTCGGCGACGGCGGCTTCATCGCCACCACCGTGGTGGTCGACTCGGTCACCGGCAAGGTGGTCGGCGGGCCGACCGTCTCGGCGAAGGGCTTCTCCGAAGACCCGGAGGCGTTCAACCCGGTGATCCCGCTGGTCACCGAGGCGCTGAACCGGGCCGCCGCGGACGGCATCACCGACCCGCACCAGCTCCAGCAGATCGTCCGGCGCACCGTCGGGCGCTGGGTCAACGACGCGTACCGCCGCCGGCCGATGATCGTGCCGACGGTCGTCGAGGTCTGACCGCCGGAAGCGCCGCACGCCGGTCCACCGTCCACGGTGGGCCGGCGTCGCCGTTCCCGGGTACGCCCCGGAGCGGCCCCGCCACGCTCCGCCGATCCTGACCCGTCGCGTTCAACCGATCGGCGTCCGTCTTCGTACTCCGCTCCGGCAGGCGTACCCCGCGCCGGCCGGGAGGAGCGTGGCGGATGGACCGCAGACGGATGACAGCCATCGGCGTACTGGTGGCGGCGGCGGGCACGGCGGCGGCGGTGACCCTGCCGTCGTTCGCCGGCGAGAACCCGACGGCCCGGCGGACCGCCCCGGTGGCGTCCGACGGCGTCGCGCCCGAGGTGCTGGACGCGCTGAGCCGCGACCTCTCGCTCACCCGCGACCAGGCGGCCCGGCGGCTGAAGACCGAGCGGTGGGCGTCGGGCACGGTCACGAAACTCCGTGGCGAGCTGGGCGCCGACTACGGCGGCAGCTGGCTCGCCGCCGACGGCACGACGCTCAACGTGGCGGTGGCCGATCCCGCGCGGGCGGCCCGGGTGACCGCCGCCGGCGCGGTGCCGAAGCCGGTCGACCGCGGGGTCGCCGAACTGGATTCGGTGAAGACCCGCCTCGACGCGGCCGGCGGCGACGCCAGCCCGGACGTCGCCGGCTGGTACGTCGACGTGCCCAGCAACTCGGTCGTGGTGGTCGCCCGGCCCGGAGCCGAGGCGGCCGGCCGCCGGTTCGCCGAGGCCAGCGGGGTGCCCGCGGGCTCGGTGCGGGTGCGGACCGCCGACGAGGCGCCCCGCCCGCTGTTCGACGTGCGGGGTGGCGACGCGTACTTCATCAACGACGCCGGCCGCTGCTCGGTCGGCTTCTCGGTGGTCGGTGGCTTCGTCACGGCCGGCCACTGCGGCCGGCCGGGGGACCGGACCACCGGCGCGAACCGGGTCGCCCAGGGCACGTTCGCCGCCTCGTCGTTCCCCGGCGACGACTGGGCCGTCGTCGAGGTCAACGGCCAGTGGACGCCGCAGGGGGTGGTGAACGACTTCAACGGCGGCACGGTGCCGGTGAACGGCTCCACCGAGGCCCCGGTCGGCGCCTCGGTGTGCCGCTCGGGCTCGACCACCGGCACCCGCTGCGGGGTGATCCAGGCCAGGAACGCCACGGTGAACTATCCGGAGGGGACGGTCACCGGCCTGACCCGCACGAACGTCTGCGCCGAGCCGGGCGACTCGGGCGGCGCGTGGCTCTCCGGCGACCAGGCGCAGGGGGTCACCTCCGGCGGTTCCGGCGACTGCACCCGGGGCGGGGTGACCTTCTTCCAGCCGGTCAACGAGATCCTCCAGCGCAACAACCTGACCCTGGTCACCGCGAACGACCAGGCCGCGCCCTCCGCGCCGCCGGCCGGGGGCGGGTCCACCGCGCCGCCGGCCAGCACCGCGCCGGCCACCCCGCCGGCCGGCGACGAGACCGCCTGCACCGGCCAGGTGAGCCGGACCGGCCGGATCGCCGCCGGGCGGGCACAGGTCCAGCCGGACGGCCGCTTCTTCCGGGTGTCCGGCGGCGCCCAGGAGGCGTGCGTCGCCGCACCGGCGGACGCCCGAGTGGTGCTGGAGCTGCAGCGCTTCACCGGCACCGCGTTCCGCACCGTGGCCCGCGCCGACAGCGACGGCGGGCTGGCCCGGCTGACCGCCGACACCCCGGCCGGCGCCTACCGCTACCGGGTGGTCGGGCTGGCCGGCGCCGGCGAGTACACCCTGGCGTTCTCCGCCCGCTGAGCCGCCGCCGGGTCGACCCCGGCGGCACCGGACCGCGGCCCCCGTCCACCACCGCCCGGTGGCCGGGGGCCGCGCCACGTCGGGCTCAGGGCAGCGCGGCGACCGCCTCGGCGAACGCGGCCCCGGTGCTGACCGCCGCGGTGACCAGCACGACGAGCTGCGCCGGCGCCACCCCGTACGCCAGGTCGGTGGTGATGTCGGCGGCCAGCAGCAGCGTCCCGTCGCCCGGGTCGTGCACGTACGCCGCCGGCAGCAGCCGGTCGTGGTTCCAGGCGTTGCAGAACGCGTACGCCTCGGCGCGGCGGTCGGCCGGCAGCCGGCGCAGGGCCACGGCCCGGGCGTGCAGCACCTCGCCCTGCTCACCGAGCCGGCGGAACTGGACCACGGCCTCGCCCCAGCGGCCCGCCACGGTGCCGTCCGGCTCCAGCAGGTACGCGTCGCCGCGCGCGTCGAGGGCGGCGGTGAGCAGCCGCAGGCTCAGCGGGGCGACCTCCTCCTCGCCGGGCGGCCCGGGCTCGGCCGGGGAGTCGCCGGGCTCCGCGTCGTCTTCGTCCGGCAGCGGCACCGGCTCGGCGAGCGGCCGCTCGGCCAGCCAGGAGGCGATCCGGCCGGACTGGTGGCCGGTGCCGTTGCGGGCGTCGAAGCTGCCGGCCAGTGCGGTGGCGAGGGCCTGGAGCTGGCCGCCGAGCGTCGCCACGTCCACCTCGGCGGCCGGCCGGGCCCCGTGCCCGGGGCGGTGGATCCGCCGTCCGCCGAGACCGGCCTCGACGGCCAGCCCGCAGAGCAGCGCCCCGGCCGCGGCGAACTCCATCGCGGACAGGTCGTCGGCCGGGTGGTCCAGCCGCGGCAGCTGCTCGGCCAGCACGTCCAGCCCGTGGGCCAGGTGCCCGCCCAGCGCGCAGAACCGCAGGTGCGCGGCGAGCTGCGGGAACGCCGCCCGCTCCCGGCGGTGCCGGCGGTACGCCCGCACGTGCGCCCGGGCGGCGCGCGCCGCCTCGCCGGTGCGCAGCCAGGGCAGCAGCCCCGCGGCGAGGGCCCGCTCCGGCTGGTCGGTGCAGCCCGGCTCACCGTCGAGCGCCGGCCCCAGTTCGGCCAGCGCGGCCGCCGGCTCGCCCCAGCCGGCCAGCAGCTCGGCCCGGCGGGCCGGGGCACAGCCGGCGCAGCCGGCCACCGGGTCGGACGGGTCGCCGGCGGACCAGCGGTCGTACTCGCGGCGGGCGGTCGGCTCGTCGCCGAGGTGGTCGGCGAGCCGGCAGCGCAGCTCGGCCACCGGCCCGGCCGCCGGGCCCAGCCGGTCGGCGAGGTCGTCCAACAGGGAGCGGGCCTGGTCCAGGGCCACCCGGGGGGTGCCGAAGAGCGCCTCCACGGCCTGCCGCTGGTGCCGCCGGAGCCGCTCGGCCCCGCCGGCCCCGTCGAGCAGCCCCGGCTGCCGGTCCACGGTGGCCACACACCGGCGTACCGGCTCCACCATCCGCCACCGCTCGCCCAGGTGCAGGTACGCCTCGATCAGCGCCAACCGCGCCGCCAGCCCGGTACGCGGGTCGCCGGTGGCGTCGGCCCGGGCGGCGATCCGTTCCAGCTCGGCGCAGCGGGCCTCGCCGTCGGGCAGGTCCCGGGCGTCGGCGAGCGCGTCGGCCAGCCCCCGGTCCCGGAAGGCGGTCACTGAACCGTCCCGCCGGGCAGGTCCGCCACGGCGGCGGCGAGCTGGCAGCCGGTGGTGACACCGCAGTCGACGAGCTGGTCGAGCTGGTGCGGGGTGACCCCGCGTTCCAGGTCGGTGGTCACCTCGCCGCACACCTGGGCCAGCCCGTCGTCGGCGACGTGCACGAACGCCTTGGGCCAGAGCCGGTCGTGGTTCCAGGTGTTGCAGAAGGCGTGCAGGTCGGGCACCTGCTCGATGTCGAACCGGTGTGCCGCGACGGTGCGTACCTGGAGCAGCTCCCCGGCGGCGCCCCGGCGGAAGAACCAGATGAGGCTCTCGCCCCAGCGGCCCACCAGGTCGCCGTCGGCGTCCGCGGCGATCGCGTACCCCCGGTTGGCCAGCACGGCGGCGATCAGCTCGCCGGTCAGCGGTCGCAGCGCCTGCGGGTGTCCGGCCAGGGGGCCGTCCGGACCGTCCTCGATCTCCGGCGACGCCATCAGGGCATCCCTTCTGAGGCGAATAACACAACGGGCGGCGGATCCGTGCCGCGACGCGCGGACACGACCCGGAAAAGCGGCGATCTGCCGGGTCCCGCCGTTACGGTGACTGTATGGCGGGCCGTACCTCTCAGGCGAGCCGGCGGCGCGGCGCGTCGCCGCGCGGGACCACGAACAGCCGTGCCCGCCAGCCGGCCAAGAAGACCACCCGGGCCAAGGCCCGGCGGCGCCCCGCGCCCGGGCCGAGCCCGGCGGCGTTCGCCGGTCGCGCGCTGGGTGCCCTGTGGATGGGGCTGGCGCACGGCGTGGGCTGGGCGTTCCGGGCCGCCGGCCGGCAGGCCGCGACCACCCGTGAGCTGGACCCGGAGCACCGTCGCGACGGCGCCGGGCTGCTCCTGTTCGGCCTGGCCATCCTCAGCGCGGTGGGCATCTGGTCCGGTGGCGCGGGGCCGGTGGGCCGGCACCTCGCGGACACCGCGCGTCTCTTCGTCGGCGCCATCGCCATCGTGCTGCCGGTGCTGCTGATGGTGGGCGCCTGGCGGCTGATGCGCACCCCGGCCGATCCCGCGCACCGCGGCCGCGGCCTGGTCGGCTGGGGCTCCATGCTGCTCGCCACGGCGGCCATGCTGCACATCGGACAGGACCCGGTCGACGAGGTCCAGCGCGACTACGCGGGTGGCCTGCTCGGCGCCGGTGTGGGCGACCTGCTCAAGTCCGCGGTCACCGCCTGGGTGGCCCTGCCGCTGCTGCTCCTGCTGCTGGTCTTCGGCCTGCTGGTGGTCACCGCGACCCCGATCAACAAGATCCCGGAGCGGCTCGGGCTGCGCGCGGCCCCGGTCCCGCCGCCCGACGCCGAGGAGGCCGAGGCCGAGGCGGCGGCGAAGCCCGCCCGCAAGCGGGCCGCCAAGCGCCTCCCGCCGCCGGTGGACCCGCTCGACCCGGACGACGACCTGGACGGCGTCGACCTCCAGGACACCCTGGTGCTGCCGCGCAAGAGGGTGCCGGCCAGCCGCAAGCCGGTCGAGCCGCCGGAGCACTCGCCGCTGCCCACCCGGGCCGAGCAGCTCGCGCTCACCGGGTTGGCCGGCGACTACACCCTGCCACCGGCCAACATGCTGGGCAGCGGGGCCGCGCCGAAGACCCGGAGCAAGGCCAACGACGAGGTGATCGCCGCGCTGACCGGCGTCTTCGAGCAGTTCGACGTGGACGCCGCGGTCACCGGCTTCACCCGGGGCCCGACGGTCACCCGCTACGAGGTCGAACTGGGGCCGGGCGTCAAGGTCGAGCGGATCACCCAGCTCTCCCGCAACATCGCCTACGCCGTGAAGTCGCCGGACGTGCGGATCCTCAGCCCGATCCCGGGCAAGAGCGCCGTCGGCGTGGAGATCCCGAACACCGACCCGGAGAACGTGTCCCTCGGCGACGTGCTCCGCTCGCGGGCCGCCACCAGCGACCACCACCCGATGGTGGTGGCGCTCGGCAAGGACATCGAGGGCGGCTACGTGGTGGCCAACCTGGCCAAGATGCCGCACATCCTGATCGCCGGCGCCACCGGCGCGGGCAAGTCGTCCTGCCTGAACTCGCTGCTGGTGTCGATCCTCACCCGGGCCACCCCGGACGAGGTGCGGCTGCTGCTCATCGACCCGAAGCGGGTCGAGATGACCGGCTACGAGGGCATCCCGCACCTGGTCACCCCGATCGTGACCAACCCCAAGAAGGCGGCCGACTCGCTGGAGTGGGTCGTCCGCGAGATGGACATGCGCTACGACGACCTCGCCGCCAACGGGGTTCGGCACATCGACGACTTCAACCGCAAGGTGCGCAACGGCGAGATCAAGGCCCCGCCGGGCAGCGAGCGCGAGATGCGGCCCTATCCCTACCTGCTGGTCATCGTGGACGAGCTGGCCGACCTCATGATGGTCGCGCCGCGCGACGTGGAGGACTCGGTCGTCCGGATCACCCAGCTCGCCCGGGCCGCCGGCATCCACCTGGTGCTGGCCACCCAGCGTCCCTCGGTGGACGTGGTCACCGGCCTGATCAAGGCGAACGTGCCGTCCCGGCTCGCCTTCGCCACCTCCTCGCTGGCCGACTCCCGGGTCATCCTCGACCAGCCCGGCGCGGAGAAGCTGCTCGGCCGCGGCGACGGGCTGTTCCTGCCGATGGGCGCGTCGAAGCCGGTCCGGATCCAGGGCGCCTGGGTGACCGAGCGCGAGATCCACGACGTGGTCAAGTTCTGCAAGGACCAGCGCGAGCCGGACTTCCGCCCGGACGTGCTGACCGTCGCGCAGGACAGCAAGAAGAAGATCGACGAGGACATCGGCGACGACCTGGACCTGCTCGTGCAGGCGGTGGAGCTGGTGGTCACCTCGCAGTTCGGCTCGACCTCGATGCTCCAGCGCAAGCTGCGGGTCGGCTTCGCCAAGGCGGGCCGGCTCATGGACCTCATGGAGACCCGGGGCGTGGTCGGCCCGTCCGAGGGGTCCAAGGCGCGCGACGTGCTGGTCAAGCCGGACGAGCTGGAGGAGGTCCTGGTCGGCCTCCGCGGCGCCGAGGACTGACCACCCGACAACGTCGAGGGCCCGCCGGTGCGTCCGGCGGGCCCTCGCACGTACGGGGGTCAGGAGTTGTAGATGGCGTAGCTGATGATCATGCCGATGACGGCGCCGACGACGCTGGCGGCGGCGGCGTACCAGCCGAGCGGCTTGTCGCCGAGCACCGCGCCGACGATGCCGAGCACCAGGCCGACCAGGCCGAACAGCGGCGGCAGGAAGAAGATCGCGATGACCGCGAAGACGAACGCGAGAATCGTGCAGACGCGCGCCGCGCTGCTGCGCGGGCGGGCGGTGGCGTGGATGTCGGCCATGATGTCCTCCGTAACGGTTCTCCTCGGGTGGGGCGAGGGAGAACTACCCGGATCGGCCCGCCGTCCAAACCGGACGTGCGGGCAGGTCGGAGGATCAGTGGAAGACCTTGAGGCCGACCACGCCGGCGACAACCAGCAGCAGGCAGGCGATCCGGGGCAGGTTGGTCGACTCGCCCAGCGCCACCATGCCGACCAGCGCGGTGCCGACCGCCCCGATGCCGACCCAGACCGCGTAGCCGGTGCCGACCGGGATGTCGCGCAGCGCGTACGCCAGGCCGGCCATGCTGGCGACCAGCGACACGACGAAGACCAGGGAGGGGAGCGGGCGGGTGAAGCCGGCGCTGCGGTCGAGGGCGATCGCCCACGCGGTCTCCAACAGTCCGGAGAGCACCAGCACGAGCCAGGCCATGGGTCACCTCTGACAGGACGGGCCCGGCCACCGGGGCCGGGACGGGCGGTCACGCGGGGCGTCTTGGCCTGACCGGGTACGCCCACCACTCGTCCGGGGCGGCGCGGGGCCGCCGAAGCCGACGCTAGCACCGCCGGGGCCGGCGGGCCGGCGCGGTGACGAACCCCACCATCGCTGGAGTTCACGCGAACTTCAGGTTGCACCATGGTCGGCATGACCGTGCTCTTCTCCGACGAGGACGTCGCCGCCGCCGTGGACGCCCCGCTCACCGTCGCCGCCATGCGGGACGCGCTGCTGGCCGCGTACGAGGGCCGGCTCATCGCCCCGCCCCGGGCGTCCGCCCCGCTCGGCGGCGGCCGGATGGTGCTCACTGCCGGGCACCTCACCGGCGAGTGGTACGGCTTTCGCTCGTACGACACCTTCGGGCGCCCGGAGAGCGGCCAGCTCGTGGTGCTGCACGACGCGACCACCGGGGCGGTACGCGCCATCGCCGTCGGCGAGGAGCTGGGCTCGCGGCGCACCGGGGGACTGGGCGGGGTTGCCGTGGCCGCGCTGGCCCGCCCCGACGCGGCCACCCTCGGCGTGGTCGGCTCCGGCCGCCAGGCGTGGACCCAGGTCTGGGCCGCCGCCGCGGTCCGCCCGCTGCGCGAGGTGACGGTGCACAGCCGCTCGGCGGCCCGCCGGGAGGCCTTCGCCGCCCGGGTCCGGGCCGAGTTGGGCGTGCCGGCCCGCGCCGTCGACTCGGCCGCCGCGGCGGTGCGCGACCGGGACCTGGTGGTGCTCGCCACCACCAGCACCACCCCGGTGCTGGCCGCCGCCGACCTCGCCCCGGGCACCCACGTCAACACCGTCGGCTTCAAGCAGGTCGACCGGCACGAGTTCGGGCCCGACCTGCTGGACGCCGCCGACCTGCTGGTCACCGACTCGCCCGCGCAGGCGGCCGCGTACGCCCCGCCGATGCTCGCCGCCGTCGAGCCGTACGCGAACCGGCTGCGCGACCTGGGCGCGGTGCTGGCCGGGGCGGTCCCCGGCCGGACCGGCGCGGACCAGATCTCGGTCTTCTGCTCCACCGGCCTGGCCGGCACGGAGGTCTTCCTGCTCGACCGCCTGGCCCGGGTCGGCGCGGCCGCCCGCTGAGCGGCCGGGCGGCGGTGTGAGCCGGCCGATGCCCCCGGCCCGCCGCCGTGGGGTTCCCGGCGCGGCCCGGTACCCTCGGATGGTGTCTGCCACCTCCCCTTCCTCCGACGACTCCGCCTCGGCGCGTCCGGCGCCGCGCCGCGACCTGGAGCCGTCGACCGACGGTCGTCGCGTCGCCCTGCTGACCCTGGGCTGCGCCCGTAACGAGGTCGACTCGGAGGAGTTGGCCGCCCGGCTGCACGCCGACGGCTGGCAGGTGACCACCGACGGCGAGGGCGCCGACGTGGTGGTCGTGAACACCTGCGGTTTCGTGGAGAAGGCCAAGCAGGACTCGATCCAGACGCTGCTGGCCGCCGCCGACACCGGCGCCAAGGTGGTCGCCGCCGGCTGCATGGCCGAGCGGTACGGCCGCGAGCTGGCCGACAGCCTCCCCGAGGCGCAGGCCGTGCTCAGCTTCGACGACTACCCGGACATCGCGGCCCGGCTGGGCGCGGTGGTGGCCGGCGAGGCGCTGGGCGCGCACACCCCGCGCGACCGGCGCGAGCTGCTGCCCCTCACCCCGGTGAAGCGCCGGGAGGCGGCGGTGTCGCTGCCCGGCCACGGCACCCCGACCCGGGTCGCCGCCGAGGCCGACGAGCACACCCCGGCGCACCTGCGGCAAGTGCTGCGGCACCGCCTCGACACGGGGCCGGTGGCCTCGCTCAAGCTGGCCAGCGGCTGCGACCGGCGCTGCGCGTTCTGCGCCATCCCGGCGTTCCGCGGGGCGTTCGTCTCGCGCACGCCGGACGAGCTGCTCGCCGAGGCGGAGTGGCTGGCCAAGACCGGCGTCCGCGAGCTGGTGCTGGTCAGCGAGAACTCCACCTCCTACGGCAAGGACCTGGGCGACCCCCGGGCGCTGGAGAAGCTGTTGCCGCAGCTCGCCGCGATCGACGGCATCGTGCGGGTGCGGGCCAGCTACCTCCAGCCGGCCGAGACCCGGCCCGGCCTGGTCGAGGTGATCGCCACCACGCCGGGCGTGGCCGCCTACTTCGACCTGTCGTTCCAGCACTCCAGCGAGCCGGTGCTGCGCCGGATGCGCCGGTTCGGCTCCACCGACCGGTTCCTGGAGCTGCTCGCCTCGGCCCGGGAGCTGGCCCCGGCGGCGGGCGCGCGGAGCAACTTCATCGTCGGCTTCCCCGGCGAGACCCGGCAGGACGTGGCCGAGCTGACCCGCTTCCTGACCGAGGCGCGCCTCGACGCGATCGGGGTGTTCGACTACAGCGACGAGGACGGCACCGAGGCCGCCGGCCTGCCCGGCAAGGTCTCCGCCGCGACGATCAAGCGGCGCTACGACAGGCTCGCCGCGCTCGCCGACGAGCTCTGCTCGCAGCGGGCCGAGGAGCGGCTCGGCTCGACGGTCGAGGTGCTGGTCGACTCGGTCGCCGACGGCGTGGTCGAGGGGCGGGCCGCCCACCAGGCGCCCGAGGTCGACGGCTCGACCACCCTGGTCGCCCCGCGGGGCGGCGGGGTGGACCTGACCGCGCTGCGCCCCGGCGACCTGGTCCGGGCCACGGTCACCGCGACCGAGGGTGTCGACCTGGTCGCCGTACCGGATGAGATGATCTCGGCGGCGCCCGGCGCGGCACGGTGACGACGGGCCCGGACAGAACGGGGAGGCCACGTGGGGCGGTGCCGGACATGACCGGAGCGGAGTCGACGGTGGCGGCCCCGGTGCCCCTGCTCAACGCGGCCAACGTGCTGACCGCGGTGCGGCTGGTGCTGGTCCCGGTCTTCGCGGTCACCGTGGTCGCCTCCGCGATGAGTCACGCCGGCTGGCGGATGGCGGCCTGCCTGATCTTCGTGGTCGCCTCGGCCACCGACCTGGTGGACGGCTGGATCGCCCGCCGGTTCGGGCTGGTCACGTCGCTCGGCAAGGTGGCCGACCCGATCGCCGACAAGGCGCTCACCGGCGCCGCCTTGGTGCTGCTCTCCTGGTACGACCGGCTGCCCTGGTGGGTGACCGTGGTCATCCTCGCCCGGGAACTGGGCATCACCGCGCTGCGGTTCTGGGTAATCCGGCAGGGCGTGATCGCGGCCAGCCGCGGCGGCAAGATCAAGACGGCGCTCCAGATCCTGGCGATCACCTGGTACCTCTGGCCGATGCCCGACGCGCTGGCCCCGGTGGGCCCCTGGATCATGGGCGCGGCCGTGGTGGTCACCGTGGTCACCGGCTTCGACTACATCGCCCAGGCCCTCCGCCTGCGTCGATCCACCCGTTGACCACGGCCGGCGCGGTGCCGCGCCGGGGATAGCCTCATGATCGGCGAATCCGTTCGCAGGATGAGTAGGTGGCGGCGGTGCGGGAAGAGAGGGCCGGCATGGAAACGGACGCGAAGCACGAGCGGCCTGCCGGCAGTCCGGCGGCCTCGGTGGTGCACAGCCTGCACGAGCGCAAGGAGACCCTGGCAACCGTCGAGTCGCTGACCGGCGGGCTGCTCTCCGCCGCGATCGTGGAGATCGCCGGGGTGAGCGGGATCTTCCGGGGCGGCCTGGTGGTCTACGCCACCGAGCTGAAGTCGGAGCTGGCCGGCGTGCCGGAGGACCTGCTGGCCGAGCGCGGGCCGGTCGATCCGGACGTGGCCGCCGCCCTCGCCGAGGGCGGGCGGCGGCGCTGCGGCGCCGACTGGGGGCTGGCCACCACCGGCGTGGCCGGGCCGGAGCCGCAGGACGGCAAGCCGGTCGGCCTGGTCTACGTCGCCGCGACCGGCCCCGGCGGCACCGAGGTGCGCGAGCTGCGCCTCGACGGTGGCCGGGACCACATCCGCTCGGCCGCGGTGATCGAGGCGCTGCGCCTGCTCGCCGAGCAGGTCCACGCCGCCGCCCAGGCCGACGAGGCGGAATCCGCGGACGAGGTGGAGGACGCCGACCGGGCGGGGGCCGGCCAGCGGTGAGCCGGCCCGCGACACGCCCGACCGCGGGCCTGCCGGCCGAGGGGCGCCGACCGGCCAGCGCGGCCGGTTCCGCAGGATTGGAGAGGCGGGGTGGGATGTCGTCGGAGCGGCCAACGGGTACGGTTGCGGGAAGGCTCCGGCGGACGACGCCGGCGCCGGGGCGGTCCGCCGCGCCCGGCGCCGCACGCCCGGCCGGAGATGGTGGTCCCGTATCAGGGGGAGGTGCGATGGTTCTGCTACGCCGGGTGATCGGTGACGCACTGCGGGCGCGCCGGCAGGGGCAGCACCGCACCCTCCGCGAGGTCTCCTCCGCCGCCAACGTGAGCCTCGGTTACCTCTCCGAGATCGAGCGCGGCCAGAAGGAACCCTCCAGCGAGCTGCTGGCCGCGATCTGCGACGCGCTCGGCGCCCGCCTCTCCGAGCTGCTCCGCGAGGTCAGCGACACCGTCGCGCTGGCCGAGCAGATGCCCGGGGTGCTGGTCCCGATGACCGAGGAGCCGGTCGAGCCGACGCCGGTGGCGCCGGCGGCCGTGCGCAAGGCGACCAACCGGGGGGTCCGTCAGGTCACCTCCGACGGCTCGGTGGCCGTCCAGGTCCGCCAGGACTCGCCGCTCAAGGCGACGCTGCGCAGCACCCGGGTCCGCCCCGCGGACCGCGACGTCGTCTGCGCCGCCTGATCCCGCCCGTCGCGTCATGGTCGCCGGTGGCGGCCGCGTCGTAGTGTTGATCAGGGTCGTACGGGTGCCGGGTTGGCGTCCGACTGGGACGATGGAGGCACACCGCGCGGCCCGCCGGTCGACCCCGGTCGAGGCGACGCGACGCTACTGAGGGGACAAGGCGGAGATGGCGAACCCGTTCGTCAAGGGTTGGAAATACCTGATGGCGCTCTTCGGCGCGAAGATCGACGAGCACGCCGACCCGAAGGTGCAGATCCAGCAGGCCATCGAGGAGGCCCAGCGGCAGCACCAGGCGCTGGTCCAGCAGGCGGCCGCGGTGATCGGCAACCAGCGCCAGCTGGAGATGAAGCTCTCCCGGCAGATGACCGAGGTCGAGCAGCTCCAGGCCAACGCCCGGCAGGCCCTGGTCCTGGCCGACCAGGCCCGGGGCCGCGGCGAGGAGACCGAGGCGGGGCGCTACGAGCAGTCCGCGCAGCTGCTCGCCAGCCAGCTGGTCTCCGCCGAGCAGGCCATGGAGGACCTCAAGACCCTGCACGACCAGGCGCTCGGCGCGGCCGCGCAGGCCCGCAAGGCGGTCGAGAACAACTCGATGATCCTCCAGCAGAAGCTGGCCGAGCGCACCAAGCTGCTGAGCCAGCTCGAGCAGGCCAAGATGCAGGAGACGGTGGCCCGCTCGCTGGAGTCGATGTCGGCGCTCACCGCGCCCGGCACCACCCCGTCGCTCAACGAGGTCCGGGACCGGATCGAGCGCCGCTACGCCGACGCGATGGGCCGGGCCGAACTGGCCGGCAACTCGGTCGAGGGCCGGATGCTGGAGATCCAGAAGGCGACCCTCGACTCGGCCGGATCGGCGAGACTGGAGCAGATCCGGTCGAGCATGGCCGGCGAGCAGCTCGGCGGCCGGCAGGAACGCCCCGGGGTGGAGCAGCCCGCCGACCCGGCGGCCGCCGCCCGGCTCGACGAGATCCGGGCCACCATGAGCCGGGAGCGCGGCACCGGGGAGAGCACCACGAGCTAGGGGACGGGGGAGACCGATGGTCGACGAGCGGGCGCGGCACTTCCGCCGGCTGCGCAGGTTGCGCCGGTCCGCGCGGCGCTGGAGCGTCCTGGCCGGCGGGCTGGGTGGCGCCGCCGCCGTGCTGACCCCGTACGCCGGGCTGGGCCTGCCCGACGCGGCCTGGGCCGGCGCCGCGGGCAGCGCGATCGCCGTCGCCGCCTGGCGCTGGGTCGACCTGCGCGTCCTCGCGGCCGTGCCGGCCCCGCCGGCCCTCGACCCGGCCGAGGCCGCCGCCCGCTCCCGGGCCCGGCTGGTCGCCGCCGTCGAGCGACTGCCCGTGGGCCCCGGCGTCCTGGCCGAGGTACGCCGGGTCCGCTCCCGCCTCGCGCTGCGCGGCACCACCGCCGCCGAGGCGTGGGCCCGCCTGGACCGGGCCGCGCTGACCCTGGCCGGGCTGGCCGGGCGGCTCACCGGGCTGGCCGAGCCGGCCGTCCGCGAGGCGGCCGAGGCCGACCGCTCCCTGCGCGACCTCGCCAACCGGGTGGCCGGCGTGGAACGCGCCCTCAAGCTCGCCCCGGCCGAGGCGCGCGGTTCGCTCGCCGAGGCGCACGCCACCCTGGTCGGGCAGCTGGAGAGCGGGGTGGCCGCCTACGAGCGGCTGGTGGTGGCCGCCGCCGGCTACGTGGCCGAGGACGCCCACCCGAGCAACCAGGACCCCTCGGCCACCCGCCTCACCGAGGCCACCGACCTGCTGCACGGCGTCGCCTCCGCCCTCGCCGAACTCCGCACCGCCCACACCCCCCTCCGCACCCCCTGACCCCTGCGCTCCTTCCCGGTCAGGCCGGGGTGGTGACCTGGGTGGGGGTGGTCCAGGGGGAGGTGCCGACGACGTTGGTCGAGCGGATCCGGTAGTGGTAGGTGACGCCCCGGGCGAGCCCGGTGTTGGTGAAGCCCCGGCCGGTGACGCTGAAGGTGGCCAGGTCGTGGGTGAAGGCGGCGTCGGTCGCGCGCTGCACCACGAAGCCGGCGCCCGTCCCGGTCGGCGTGCTGGCCGACCAGCTCAGGATCACCGTGGCGGTGTCCGGGGCGGGCGCGGTGGCCGTGGCCAGCACCCCGGTGGGGAGCCCGGGTCGGGGCGGGGTGGTCACCGTGGCCACCGTCGACCAGGGTGACGCCGCGCCCAGGTAGGTGGTGCGTACCCGGTAGTAGTAGGTGGTGTCCGGCGCGACCGCCGGGTCGAGGTGGGCCGCGCCGACGGCGATCGCGGTGGTGCCCGGCCCGCTGGTGAACGTCGGGTTGGTGGCCCGCTGCACGTCCACCCCGGTGGCGAAGGAGTGGTTGACCCAGCGCAGCGCGATCCGCAGCGGCGCGGCCGGCGGCACCGCGGCGACCAGCTTGCCCGGCGCGGCGAGCTGCACCGAGGCGGGGACGCTGTTCGACCAGGCCGAGCAGCTCACCGCGTTCTCGGCCCGGATCCGGTAGTGGTAGGTGATCCCGGGGGTGACGGTCGCGTCGGTGTACCGGGTGGCGGTGGCGGCCACGGTGATCTCGGTGAGCCCGGCCGTGAAGGCCGCGTCGGTGGCGCGTTGCAGGCGGTGGCTGGTGGCCGGTGGGCGGCTGCCGTTGCCGGTCCAGGCCAGCGCGATGGCCGGCAGCGCGGTGGCCGAGCCGGGCGCCGGGGTGGCGGTCAGCCCGGTCGGCGCCTTGGGCGCCACGCGCAGCACCAGCGGCCGGCTCATGCCCTGGTCGCGCAGCCCCGCAGAGCGGGTCTGCCAGCGGTACTCCCAGCCGAGGTTGACCAGCTGGTTGACCACCACGGCGGGCCGCCCGTCGACCGGGCTGACCGGGCTGGCGTCGAGCCGGGCGCCGGCCGGCCGGGTCGGGTCGAGCAGGCGTACGCTGTCGCCGATCTTGAAGGGCAGGCTGGGCGGGACGGGGCGCAGGGCGACGATCACGTCCTCCCGCGGGTTGACCCGGACGGTGTCCTTCCAACCCAGCTCGCCGGCGTCCGGCCGGCGGACCGTGCCGTCCCAGCCGACCCGGTTGACCAGTTGCACGTCGCAGCCCTCGATGTGCACCGGGTGGGTGCGGGGCGCGTCGCCGACGATCCGCCACAACTGGGTGCCGTCGGCCGGCGCGCCCACCGGCACGGTGGGGTCGGTCGCGTACAGCACCTCGGTGGCCGGGTCGACCGGGCCGAGCGGCAGGGTGGCCGGGGTCCGCGGCCCGGCGTTCGGGTGGCCGACCCCGAGCCGCCCCACCGCCCGGCCGTGCCGCGGCTCGAAGACCTGACCGACCGACTTCACGGCCAGCGGCAGGGTGACCGGGGCGACGGCCCCGGCCGGGGCGAAGGTGACCGAGGTGGCGTGCACCGGCACCAGCGTCTCGCCGGGTGTGCGGGTGCCGAAGGCCGCGTCGTAGGCCGGTTGCGGCACGATCGGCGGCGGCTGGCTCTCCGCGTACGCGCCGGGCAGCCGGTCGGCGAGCCGGTCCCGGTCGTACGGCGCGGCCGGGGTGCCGGTGACCCGGATCTGGAGCAGGGTGCGCGTGTTCGGGCCGTAGCCGGGGCGGGCGGCGGGGAGGCCGCCGGTGGCGGTGCGGTCCGGGGCGTCGGTGTGCTGGTCGTAGCGGGGGTCGAACCGGGGCAGCGGGGCCGGGCAGTCGTTGTAGAGGATCAGCGTGCTGCCCGGCGGGACGGTGGCGAAGTCCACCACCACGTCGGCCCGCTCGCCCGGGGCGAGCAGCAGGGTGTGCCCGTCCACGTTGAGCACCGTCGGATCCTGGCGGTCGTACCGGTAGCCGATCGGGCGGTTGGGCAGCACGACGGGGGCGGGCAGCAGGCCGCCCTCGTTGCCGATCTGGATCAGTTCCGGCCCGGCGGCGGCCGGATCGGGCACGCCGCCCTCGCGCCCGTCGACCGGCCAGTGCGCCGGCCGCCCGGCGGCCCGGGCCGCCTCGACCATCGGCACCTCGCCGGCGCGCGGGTCGCCGGGCGCGCCGCTCTCGGTCCACATCGGCTGGTCGGAGCGGGCCCGGTAGAGCTGGAGGTTGAGCGTCCGGTCCAGGCAGGCGTTGAGGATCCGGAACCGGTACGCCCGCGGCGTCACCTCCAGGTACGGGTAGGCGACCCCGTTGACCAGCGGGGTGTCCCCGTACGCCTCGGGCACGGCCGACGGGTGCGGCACGCCCGGGGCGAGCGGCGGCTCGTCCGGCTCGGCGACCGGGTCGTGGTGCGGATTCGGCACCGGGGCGACCCAGGGGCTGGCCCCGCCGTCCGGGTCGTGCGTCCACGGGCCGTAGTCCCAGCGGCCGGTCGGGTTGCCGCCGGTGCTCCGGTACGGGTTCTGCCGGGGCTGGTAGACGTGCGGGTGCCAGAGGCTGCCCTTGGCGCCCCAGCGGTCCCGGTCCCAAGTGGGGTCCTGGGCGGCGAGCTGGGCGTCGTCCGGGACGAAGGTCTTGTCCTCGATCACCAGGGGGAGCTGGTCGGCGGGGAGCACCCCGTCGTCGACCAGCCGCTCCTCGGCCGGGTCGATGAGCAGGTAGAGCGCGAGCTGCCCGGAGTAGACGGTGAGCCGGGACAGGCCGAGGGTGTTGTCGTGCAGCCACATGAGCCGGCCGCTCTGCTCGTTGGGGAAGTAGAGCGTGGTGGCGCCCGCGCCGGGCGGCGGCATGTCCGGTACCGGGGTCACCCCGACCCCGGTCGGGTACGGGGTGATCTCGCCGGCCGGGGTGACCCACCGCCACGGGTTGCCCGCGCTGATCCACGCGGTCTGCGCCCCGGCCAGGTGCGGTACCGCCCGGTTCCCCGGGTACGGGGCGGGCCCGTCCAGCGGGCCGGTCCCGGCCCCGTCGACCGTCTCGTCGAGCGGCAGGAAGAGCTCGCCGGCCCGGCCGGTGGGAAGCTGGTTGATGAACTTGATCCGGACCGGCCGGCCGCGCCGGGCGACGATCATCGGGCCGAGGTGCCAGGGCCGGTCGGGCGGGCCGACCGTGTTGTGGCCGGCCGCGTCGGTGCCCAGGTTGAGCTGGCGGTAGCCGCGCAGCCGGGTGGCCGGCAGGTCGCGGTGCAGGCGTTGCGCGTACTCCTGGAGGCCGATCTCGTAGTAGTCGCAGCCCGGCCAGGTGATCGTGTCGGGCACCGCGACGGGCAGGCGGGCGCCCAGCCCGGCGGTGGCCAGCGGGCCGGGCACCGGCAGCGGGTCGACGAACTTGCGGATGCCGGTGCCGGGCACGGGCCGGCCGTCCCGGTCGAGCGCGGGCAGCGGGCTGGCGGCGAAGTTCGGCACCGGGCCGAAGCAGCGCGGCACGGCGGCCGGGTCGAGGCTGGCCGGGGTGGGCCCGGTCTCCTCCTCGGCGGCGCGGGCGGCGGGCACCGTCGGGGCGTGGTCCTCTGCGGTCCGGGCGAACCGGTCCGTCCATCCCGGCCGGAGTCTGCGGAACAGCACCATGGCTCTCCCCGGGGTCGGGGCGCGCCCGCCGTCACCCCGACGTGGCGGGCGTACGCGCTGCTGACGATCGGTGAGCACTTCACCGCAGCATGCGACGCCAGAGGTGCGGGAGGGAACTACCCAATCGTCCGTATCTCGGGCGATCTTGGGTGGTTCGTGGAAGTTCCACGCGCCGTCCCAGTCAGCGGTCCGGCTGGCAGGCCGGGCACCAGTAGGTCACCCGCTCGCCCAGCTCCTCCTTGCGGATCGCGGTGCCGCAGCGCCGGCAGGGCTGGGCCCGGCGGCCGTAGACGTAGCTGGTCTGCCCGCGGTGCAGCGAGCCGGTGGTGCTCTGCGTCCAGCGACCCCGGTTGGCGGCGAGCAGCCGCTGGGCGAGGGCGACCGTGCCGGCCAGGTCGGGCACCGCGCCGACCGGCGTCCACGGGGAGACCCCGCGCAGGAACAGCACCTCGCACTTGTAGAGGTTGCCCACCCCGGCCAGGTTGCGCTGGTCCAGCAGCGCCTCGCCGATGGTCTCGTCCGGGCGGGTGGCCAGCCGGCGGACCGCCTCGTCCGGGTCCCAGTCGGGGCCGAGCAGGTCCGGGCCGAGGTGGCCGAGCAGCGAGTCCTCCTCGGCGGTCGGGATCAGCGCCAGCTCGTGCAGGTGGTAGCCGACCGCGACCGCGCCGGGGGAGCGGAGCACCACCCTGATCAGGTGCGCCGGCCGCGCCGCCCACCGCTCGCCCGGGGCGTACGCCCGCCAGGCGCCGTCCATCCGCAGGTGCGAGTGCAGGGTCCAGTCCCGCCCGCCCCCGGCGGTCGCGCCGGCCGGCGGCACGGCGGCGTCGGGCGGCGCGGTGAGCCGGAGCAGCAGGTGCTTGCCCCGGCTGGCCGACTCGCGCACGGTCCAGCCGGTCAGGTCGGTGGTGGCGAGCTGGGGCACGCGGAAGTCGGAGCCGGTGAGCCGGGCGCCGGCCAGGGCGCGCTGGAGGACGCGGGCGGTGTTCCAGACGGTGTCGCCTTCGGGCACCCCTCCATCCTCCCTCGCCCGGCGAGCCCGTGCCGCGCAGCGCTCACTGGCCCGTCACCGTGACCACCTCGCCGGGCCGCACGCCGAGCAGGTCGACCGCGCGGCCGGTGTTGACCGCCAGCGCCACCAGCCCGGCCGAGTCCACGTACGCGACCAGCCCGCCGGCCGGGGCGTCGCCGAAGGTGCGCCCGCGCACCGCCGCCCGGCCGGCCACCCGCACCCGCTCCGGCAGCCCGGCCAGCAGCGCGCCGGGGGCGGCGAGCTGGACGTTGCCGAAGTGGTCGACGGTCAGCACCTCGGCCGTGAAGCCCGTGTCGTCGGCGCGGACCAGCGGCGCCGGCAGCCGGACCAGCGTGGCCGGGTCCACGGCCGGGCCGGCCTCGGCCAGCGGCGCGCCGAGCGCCAACCGCGCGGCGACCGGCGCGAACACGTCCCGCCCGTGGAAGGTGCGGGAGACCGTCGCGGCGAGCCACTCCGGATTGGTCAGCTCGACCGCCCCGGTGATCCCGTCGAGGGCCGCGGCGGCGTCCAGCAGCAGGCCGTTGTCCGGACCGACAAGCAGCCCGCCCGGGGTGGCGAGCGCGACGCCCCGCCGTGCGGTGCCGACGCCCGGGTCGACCACCGCCACGTGCACCCCGACCGGCAGGTACGGCACGGCCTGCGCGAGCACCGCGGCGCCCCGGCGTACGTCGGCCGGCGGCACCAGGTGGGTCACGTCGATCACCCGGGCGGCCGGGGCGAGCCGGGCGAGCACCCCGTGGCAGGCCGCCACGAACCCGTCGGCCAGGCCGTAGTCGGTGGTCAGCGAGATCCAGGGGCCGCCGGTCGGCGCTGCGGCAGGGCCGGTCACGGCCGGGCCGCCGGCGCGGTCAGCCGCCGTTCCAGCCGCAGCTTGTCGTGGAGCGGGATGTCGTCCTCGCCCAGGTACGGGATGCCCGGCTTGACCACCCGCGCCCGGTCCACCGCGCCCGGGTCCACCGCCACGATCCGCAGCCCCCGGCGCTGGTAGAAGCGGAGCGCCCGGAGGTTGTCGTTGGTGGTGACCAGCCAGAGCCGGTCCGCCCCGGCGGCCGTGGCGACCGCCTCGGCGGCGGCCAGCAGGGCGCTGCCGGCGCCGTTGCCGGGGGTCGTGGCGGCCAGGCTGACCACCTCCAGCTCGCCGTCGGCGAGCCGGTGCGCCAGCGCCCCGGCGAACCCGCCCGCCCCGTCCACGGCCACCAGGGTGGGCAGTTCCCGCAGGTCGTAGCGGGTGTCGTGGACCACCACGTACGGGCCGCCCCACTCGCGCTCGTTCAGGGCCGCGAGGTCGGCGTGGTCGCCGGGCCCGGCGGGTCGTACCTGGATCGAGGCCATTCCGTCCCCCTCGTCGTGTGCGGGCACACCTTAGTGCGCCGAACAAGAAGGTTCACGGTGTCGGTGACATGCCGGGGGTCGCCGATGTGCGTGCCGCGGACGTCCTTCAGGCGCCGGTCGTGGCCCGCCAGCCGGCGTGCTCCACGGCCCAGGCCAGGACGTGATCGGCGACCTCCTCCCACCCTTTCTGCGCGGGCAGCAGGTGCGCCATGCCCTCGTATTCCTTGATCTCGGTGATGGCCTTCGGCGACTTGTAGTGCCTGGCGTTGGACCGCTGCACGCTCGGCGGCATGAGGTGGTCCTCGCTGCCGGAGACGAACAGCAGGGGCGCCCGGTTGTCGTTGTGGTAGTCGACGTGGATGTCCTGCGGGCCGGGCTGGAAGTTCGCCAGCACGCTGTCCCAGAGGATCCGCCCGGATGCCGGGACGTGGTACCGCTGGTAGAGATCGAGGGACTCTTCCTCGGTGAAGGTGTTGGCGAACGTGTACTTCCACTGCTCGGGCGTCAGGCCGACGGCCTTGTGCCGGTTCGCGGGGTTCTTCAGCACCGGAAACGTCGACTTGATCTGGGACGGCGGCGTGACGAGCACGCCCTCGGTCGCCGCGGAGTTGATCGCCACGCCCGCGGCGCCGAATCCGTGGTCCAGCAGGACCTGCGTGAACGCGCCGCCCGCGGAGTGGCCGATGATGATCGGCGGCTCCTCGAGAGCGCCGACCACCGACTCCAGGTGCGAGATGATTGCCGGGGCCGTCACCTGCTCGATCGGCGTCGGGTCGGCGTTGAGTGCCTCGACCTCCACCTCGAATCCCGGGTAGGCGGGCGCGATGACGTGGTAGCCGGCCCGCTGGTAGCGGTCGATCCAGTGTTCCCAGCTGCGCGGGGTCACCCAGAAGCCGTGGACGAGAACGATGGTCTTCATGCGGGGGCGGCCCTTCCGGCAAGGTGTTCGATCTGCCTGAGTTACGCCTATTAGACCGAAGTGCTCAGCGAGATGTGACCGGAACGAACGGTCAGCCGCGGAGGCGGAGGCCGCGGGGGGTGGCGCGGAAGCCGGCGGCGGTGAGCGCGTCACGCAGCGGCGAGGAGTGCACCGCCTCGCCGTCGGCGCGTTCCACCGAGATCGCGCCCAGTGCGCCGGAGTGCACCGCGTCGGCGAGCGCCTTGCCGGCCGCGCCCAGCACGTCGGTGTCGTCGGTGAAGGAGAGGATGGTCCGCCCGCCCCGCTCGACGTAGAGCACCAGGTCGCCGCCGACCAGCACGACCAGCGCGCCGGCCTTGCGCCCGGCCCGGTGCCCGGTGGCCGGGGCGGCCCCGTCGCCGGAGTCGACCACCCGGTCGGGCCAGGGCAGGGCCGCGCCGTAGGGGTTGGCCGGGTCGGTGGCCGCGAGCACCACGGTCGGCCCGCCCCGGCCCCGGCTGTCGTCGGCGGGGTCGGCGAGAGCGCGGATCCGGTCGACCGCCCCGGGCACGGCGAACTGGGCCGCGCCCAGCCCCTCGACGAAGTAGCCGCGCCGGGCCGCGCCGCGCTCCTCCAGCGCGGAGAGCACCGGGTAGACCGCCGCGAAGCCGCCGGTCACCTGCTCGGCCATGACCGCGCCCCGGGTCACCACGCCGTGCCGTTCGAGCAGCAGGTCGGCCAGGGCGGCGGCCCGTCTGGTGGGGTCGAGGTCGCGCTCGGGGAGCCGGGACCAGCGGCCGGCCACGGTGGGCGGGCCGCCGCGGCTGGGCAGCGCCACCCGGCCGGGGCGGCGGTAGCGGGTGCGCGGGGCGGTCGGCCGGCTCCGGTGCGCCCCGCCGCCGCCCAGCGCCGCCCGCAGTGGGGCCAGCGTGTCGTTGGTGAGGTGACCGGCCCAGACCAGATCCCAGACGGCCGCCGCCAGGGCGGTGTCGTCGGTGGAGCCGACCCGGTCGGAGAGCGAGCGGAAGAACAGCGCCTGCCCGTCGGCGAGCGCGTCGAGCACGGCCTCGTGCAGCGGGGTGACGGCCAGCGCCTCGTCCGGCGGCGGCAGCAGCAGCGGCGCGACGTCGGCGTACGCCAGGGTGACCCAGCCGTCGCCGCCGGAGATCGCCCCGGACCCGGCCCAGACCACCTCACCGCTGGCGCAGAGCTCGTCGAGCTGGGCGGGGGAGTAGTCGGCGATGCGGGCGGGCAGCACGAGACGCTCCAGCGCGGACGCCGGCACGGCCGCGCCCTGCAACTGCTCGACGGTGGCGGCGACCGCCTCGATGCCCCGGGCCGAGGAGCCGACCTGCTGCCAGCGGGGCAGGAACGCGGCGAGTGCCCGGGGCGGCACCGGCTCGATCTCCCGGCGCAGCGCGGCGAGGGACCGGCGGCGCAGCAGCCGCAGCACCTCGGCGTCGCACCACTGGGTGCCGACGCTGTCCGGGGCGAACTCGCCGGAGACCACCCGCCCTGTGGCGGCGAGCCGGCGCAGCGCCTGCTCGACGACGAACACCCCGAGCCCGAACCGGGCGGCGCAGGTGGCCGCCGCGAACGGGCCGTGGGTGCGGGCGTAGCGGGCGACCAGGTCGCCGAGCGGGTCGGCCACCGGCGCCAGGTAGGCCTCGGCCACCCCGACGGGCAGCGCCACACCGAGCGCGTCGCGTAGCCGGGCGGCGTCCTCGACGACCACCCAGCGGTCCTCCCCGGCGACCCGGACCCGCAGCACCCGCCGGGCCGCCTCCAGGTCGCCCAGCCACCCGACCGGCACGCCCCGTTCGGCCAGCTCGGCTTCGCTCAGGTCGCCGACCACCCGGAGCAGCTCGACCACGTCCTCGGCGTCGCGGGGGCGGCGCTGCTCGGTGCGCCAGCGCAGTTGCCGTTCGGTCTCGGCGAGCACCGCGGGGTCGAGCAGTTCCCGCAGGTCGACCCGGCCGAGCAGCTCGCCGAGGAGCCCCGAGTCGAGGGCCAGCGCGGCGGCCCGCCGCTCGGCCAGCGGCGCGTCGCCCTCGTAGAGGAACGCGCCCACGTAGCCGAAGAGCAGCGAGCGGGCGAACGGCGACGGGCGCTCGGACTCCACCTCGACGAGGCGGACCTTGCGGGCGCCCAGGTCACGCATCAGCTCGGCCAGCGCGGGCTGGTCGAAGACGTCCTGGAGGCACTCCCGGGCGGCCTCCAGGGTGACCGGGAAGTCGGCGTACTCGCGGGCCACGTCGAGGAGCTGGGCGGCGCGCTGCCGCTGCTGCCAGAGCGGCTGCCGGCGGCGCGGGTCGCGGCGGGGCAGCAGCAGGGACCGGGCCGCGCACTCGCGGAACCGGGCGGCGAACAGCGCCGACGTGCCGACGGACTCCTCGACCAGCTGGGCGATCTCGTCGGGGTCGAAGACCACCACGTCGGCGCCGGGCGGCTCCTCGGCGGTGTCGGGCAGCCGGACCACGATGCCGTCGTCGGAGGGCATCACCTGGGCGTCCACCCCGTAGCGCTCGGCGAGCCGGCGGCCGATGGCGAGGGCCCACGGGCCGTTGACCCGCGCGCCGAGCACGGAGTGCACGGCGAGCCGCCAGTCGCCCAGCTCGTCGCGGAACCGCTCGACCACCACGGTGCGGTCGTCGGGCAGCGACCGGGTGGCCTCCTTCTGCTCACGCAGGTAGGTCATCAGGTTGCCGGCGGCCCAGTCGTCCAGCCCACCGGCGCGCAGCGCGGCGACGGCGTCGGTGTCGGACTGGCGCAGCAGCGCCCGGACCCGGGCGCCGATGGCCCGGCCCAGCTCGACCGGGCGGCCGAGCTGGTCGCCCTTCCAGAACGGCATCCGGGCGGCCTGGCCGGGCGCGGGGGAGACCAGCACCCGGTCGGGGGTGATCTCCTCGATCCGCCAGGACGACGAGCCGAGCAGGAAGACGTCACCGACCCGGGACTCGTAGACCATCTCCTCGTCCAGCTCGCCGACCCGGGCGGCCCGCTCGGCGCCGGCCAGGAAGACCCCGAACAGGCCCCGGTCGGGGATGGTGCCGCCGCTGGTCACGGCGAGCCGCTGCGCGCCGGGCCGTCCGGTGAGCACGTCGGCGGCCCGGTCCCAGACCAGCCGGGGCCGCAGCTCGGCGAAGGCGGTCGACGGGTAGCGCCCGGAGAGCATGTCGAGCACCGCGTGCAGCGCCGAGTCAGGCAGCTCGGCGAAGGGGGCGGCGCGGCGGACCAGCACGGCCAGGTCGCCCAGCCGCCACGGCTCCAGGGCCACCATGGCCACGATCTGCTGGGCCAGCACGTCGAGCGGGTTGCGCGGGTAGTGCAGCTCCTCGATCGCGCCCGCGCCCATCCGCTCGGCGACCACGGTGCAGGAGAGCAGGTCGCCGCGGTGCTTCGGGAAGACCACGCCCCGCGAGACCGCGCCGACCTGGTGCCCGGCCCGGCCGACCCGTTGCAGGCCGGCGGCGACGCTCGGCGGGGCCTCGATCTGCACGACCAGGTCGACCGCGCCCATGTCGATGCCCAGCTCGAGGCTGGAGGTGGCGACCACGGCCGGGAGCTGCCCGGACTTGAGCGCTTCCTCGATGTGCTTGCGCTCCTCGCGGGAGACGCTGCCGTGGTGGGCCCGGGCGATCACCGGCGGCGCGCCGGCCGCCGCACCGGACTGCGCCATCACCTCGGCCGGCTGCCGGGGCGCGCGCAGCGGACCCACCGGCCCGCCGAACGCGTCGGTCCCGCGCCGCGCCGGGCCGGGCCCGTCCGCCGGACCGCCGCCGCCGGCCGGCGGCCCGTCCACCCCCGCCAGCAGCTCGGATACGCCCACCGGCTCGCCGCCCCGGGCCACGCGACCGCCGTCCGGGGCGGCCGCCGCCTCCAGCTCCTCGGCGGCCAGCTCGTTGAGCCGGGCACAGAGCCGCTCGGCGCTGCGCCGGGAGTTGGTGAAGACGATGGTCGACCGGTGCGACCGGATCAGCGAGAAGACCCGCTCCTCGACGGCCGGCCAGATCGACGCGCGGCGCGGCCCGATCCCGCCCAGCGCGTCCTCCGGCGGCTCCTGCTCGTCGAGGCGGGTCATGTCCTCCACCGGCACCTGGACGCTGACCTCGATGGTCTTGCTGGCGGGCGGCTGCACCACGTCGACCGGGCGGGCCCCGCCGAGGAAGCGGGCGCAGACGTCGATCGGCCGGACGGTGGCGGAGAGCCCGATCCGCTGCGCCGGCGTCTCCAGCAGCGCGTCGAGGCGCTCCAGGGAGAGCGCCAGGTGGGCGCCCCGCTTCGTGCCGGCGACCGCGTGCACCTCGTCGACGATCACCGTGTCGACCCCGCGCAGCGAGTCGCGGGCGGCGGAGGTGAGCAGCAGGAACAGCGACTCGGGCGTGGTGATGAGGATGTCCGGCGGGGTCCGGGCGAAGGCCCGCCGCTCGTCGGCCGGGGTGTCGCCGGTGCGCATGCCGACGGTGATGTCCGGCGGGGTGAGGCCCAGCCGGGTGGCGGCCTGCCGGATGCCGGTGAGCGGGGCGCGCAGGTTGCGCTCGACGTCGACGGCGAGCGCCTTGAGCGGGCTGACGTAGAGCACCCGGCAGCGCTGCCGCGCCTCGGCCGGCGGCGGCTCCTTGGCCAGCCGGTCCAGCGACCACAGGAACGCCGCGAGGGTCTTGCCGGAGCCGGTCGGGGCGACCACCAGGGCGTTGCGCCCGGCGGCGACCGACCGCCAGGCACCGGCCTGGGCGGCGGTGGGCGCCGCGAAGGCCGCGGTGAACCACTCCCGGGTCGCCGCGCCGAATCCCGCCAGGACCGCCGCGCCCCGGGTCACCTCGTCCGCCACGCCCTCCATCCTGCCCCGCCGGTGTGACAATCAGTCCACGGCGGACGCTGTTATGTCCGGGCACGGGGCCTTAAGCGACGGATGCGGCCTTGAACGCGTTAAGTCTCACTTAACTGCTTGCTTCCACCGCGCAACATAAAGTAACTTCACCCGCAACGCAGCGTGGGGTGGAGGGCTTGGATGACCGTGCAGGGGCAAGGCTCCGGGCCCGGGAGCGACGTGCTCATCCGCAAGGTCGACAGCCACCTCGCCGCGCTTCGCACCGGCCTGCACGGCCCCGAGCTGGAGCTGGCCGAGGATCTGGCCCGCTGCCTGCGCGAGCTGGTCGTCGCCACCGCCCACTCCAGCGCCGCCGACCGGGGCCTCGTCCGCGCCGCGGTGCACTACTTCGTCCTGCGCCGGGAGAGCCGCGGCAAGCTGCTGCCGGTGCGCTCCCTCGCCGCCGCCCAGCGGGTGGTCAACAAGGCGGTCCGCCAGCTCGGCCGCCCCGACCTGCTGGTCGAGACGCCCCGCCGGGACCGCTCCGCCCCGGACCCCGCCCTGCGCTGACCGCGGCTCTGGCACCGGGTGGGTTTCCGGAAAACCGCCTGATTCGGCAGGAATGTGGCGTCTGATCGATCGTGGCCGCAGCGTGCCCCGGTGCGCTGTCACCTCGACCGGGAGTGCGCGTGCTCGTCCTGCTGATCCTGCACCTGGTGGCGGCCCTGTCCGCCCCGCTGCTGGTCCGCCGGTGGGGCCCCCGCGCCTGCCTGCTGCTCGCGCTCGCCCCGGCCGCCACCTTCGGCTGGGCGGTGGCGCACACCGGCGCGGTCCGCGCCGGCGGGGCGGTGGTCGAGACGTACCCGTGGATCGCGCAGCTTCAGCTCGACGTGGCGTTGCGGGTCAGCACCCTGTCCTGGCTGATGCTGCTGCTGGTCGGCGGCGTCGGCGCGCTGGTGCTGGTCTACTCCGCCCGCTACTTCCACGCCGGCTCGGCGGGCCTGGCCCGGTTCGCGGCCGTCATGGTCGCCTTCGCCGGGGCGATGCTCGGCCTGGTCGTCTCCGACGACCTGCTGCTGCTCTACGTCTTCTGGGAGCTGACCACGGTCTTCTCCTACCTGCTGATCGGGCACAGCACCGAGCGGCGGTCCAGCCGGTGGGCGGCCGCGCAGGCGCTGACCGTCACCACCCTCGGCGGGCTGGCCATGCTGGTCGGCTTCCTGCTGCTCGGCCACCACGTCGGCAGCTACCGCTGGTCGGTCATCACCGCCGCGCCGCTGCCCGGTGGCGGCTACCTGGTGGTCGCGGTGCTGCTCGTCCTCACCGGCGCGCTCGCCAAGTCCGCGGTCCTCCCGTTCAGCTCCTGGCTGCCGGTCGCCATGGCGGCACCCACCCCGGTCAGCGCCTACCTGCACGCGGCGGCCATGGTGAAGGCCGGGGTGTTCCTCGTCGGGCTGCTCGGCCCGGCGCTCGCACCGGCCGGGCCGTGGCGGCCCGTCACCGTGGTCGCCGGGCTGGCCACCCTGGTCGCCGGAGGCTGGGCGGCGCTGCGGCAGACCGACCTCAAGCTGCTGCTGGCGTACGGGACGGTCAGCCAGCTCGGCCTGCTCACCGTGGTGCTCGGCGCGGGCACCCCGAAGGCGGCCCTCGCCGGCGTCGCCATGCTGCTGGCGCACGCGCTGTTCAAGGCGGCGCTCTTCCTCGTCGTCGGCATCCTCGACCACAGCGCCGGCAGCCGGGACCTGCGCGACCTGTCCGGGGTGGGGCGGCGCGCCCCCGTGCTCGCCACGGTCGCCGCGTTGGCCGCCGCCTCGATGGCCGGCGTGCCGCCGCTGCTCGGCTTCGTGGCCAAGGAGGCGGTGCTCGGCGCGTTCACCGGGCGGCCGGTGGTGCTCGCCGTGCTGGTCGTGGGGAGCGCGCTGACCGTCGCGTACAGCATCCGGTTCCTCTGGGGCGCGTTCGCGTCGCGGCCGGCCGTCCCGGTCACCGAGGTGGAGCGGCCGCCCGCCGCGATGCTCGTACCCCCGGCCCTGCTCGCCGTCGCCGGGCTCGCCGCCGGCCCGGCCGCCGGCTGGCTGGGCGGCCTGCTCCACCCGTACGCCCAGCTGTTCGGCCCGGTCGAGGAGAAACTCGCGCTCTGGCACGGGCCCACCGCGGCGCTCGGCCTCTCCGCCGTGGTGCTCGCCGGCGGGGTGGTGCTGCACCTGGTCCGCGGCCCGCTCGCCCCCGCGCTGACCCGGCTGCGCGCGCCGGTCGGCGGCAACCAGGGGTACGAGTGGATCACCCACCGGTTCGACCGGTTCGCCATCGAGGTCACCGGCGCCACCCAGCGCGGCGCCCTGCCGCAGTACCTCGGCACCGTACTGGTCGCCCTCGTGCTGGTGCCGGGCAGCGCCATGCTGGTCACCCGGCCCTGGCACACCGAGATCGCCGTCTGGGACAACCCGACCCAGCTCGTGATCTGCGTGGTGATCGCGGTGGCCGCGCTGCTCGCGGTGGGCGCCCGGCGCCGGCTCACCGCCATGCTGCTGGTCGGCGTCACCGGCTACGGCACCGCGATGATGTTCGTCCTCTACGGCGCGCCCGACGTGGCGCTCACCCAGTTCCTGGTGGAGACCGTCACCATCGCCGTCTTCGTGCTGGTGCTGCGCCGGCTGCCGGAGCGCTTCTCGGCCCGCCCGCTGCGCCGCAGCCGCTGGGTGCGTCGCGGCATCGGTGTGGCGGCCGGCGTGGTCATGGCCGGCCTGGCGCTCGCCGCGGCCGGCGCCCGGCGTACCCCGTCGATCTCGGCCGCCTTCCCCGACCTGGCGGTGGCGCAGGGCTACGGCCGCAACGTGGTCAACGTGACCCTGGTCGACATCCGGGCCTGGGACACCATGGGGGAGATCTCGGTGCTGGTGGTGGCCGCGACCGGGGTGGCCAGCCTGATCTTCGAGCGGTCGCGCACCGGGCCCCGGCCGCGCCGCCCCGGGCCGGCCCGGTCACGCCGCGACCCGCGGACGGTCTGGCTCCGCGGCGGGGCCACCCTGCACGAGCGCCGCCGCTCGATCGTCTTCGAGGTGGTCACCCGGCTGATCTTCCACACCGTGCTGCTCTACTCGCTGTTCATCCTCTTCTCCGGGCACAACGCCCCGGGCGGCGGCTTCTCCGGCGGCCTGGTCGCCGGCCTCGCGCTGACCGTCCGCTACCTGGCCGGCGGCCGGTACGAGCTGGCCGAGGCGGCGCCGGTCGGGGCGGGCACGGTGCTCGGCGCGGGCCTGGCCGTCTCGGTCGGCGGCGGCGTGCTCGGGCTGCTCCTCGCCGGGCAGGTGCTGGAGAGCGTGAAGGTGCATCTCTGGCTGCCGCTGGTCGGCGACTTCTACCTGGTCACGTCGCTCTTCTTCGACATCGGCGTCTACCTGATCGTGGTGGGCCTGGTGCTGGACATCCTGCGCAGCCTCGGCGCCGAGGTGGACCGGCACGTCGAGGCGGCGGGCGAGCCGGCCCACGGGCTCGCCGTCCAGCGGGAGGGGGAGAGCTCATGACGCGGGGCGCGGCCGGGCCCACCCTGGTGCTGGTGATCGCCGTCGGGGTGCTCGTCGCCACCGGGGTCATCCTGCTGCTGGAGCGGAGCCTGACCCGGATCCTGCTCGGCATCATCCTGCTCGGCAACGGGGTGAACCTGCTGATCCTGCTCGCCGGGCGGTCCGGGGCCGCGCCGCTGGTGGGCACCGCGCCGACCGCGGCGATGAGCGACGCGCTGCCGCAGGCCATGGTGCTCACCGCCGTGGTGATCACGTTCGGGCTGACCGCGTTCCTGCTCGCGGTCGCCTACCGGAGCTGGTACCTCACCGGCGACGACGAGGTGCAGGACGACCTGGAGGACCGGCAGGTCGTCCGGCTCGCCGAACGCAACGAGGTGTCCACCGCGGACCTCGGCGGCGAGGGGCCGGACAGCGACCCGGAGCAGGTCGACCCGGAGCCGGCGCTGCGCCGCCTGCGCCGGCGCGGGGAGGAGCGGTGAGCGCGCGGTCCCGGACGGAGACGGCCGCATGACGCCCGCCCTGGTGCCGTTGCCGGTGGTGGTGCCGCTGCTCGGCGCGGCGCTCACCCTGATCCTGACCAACCGGCCTCGGTTGCAGCGGTCGGTCAGCGTGATCGGGTTGACCACCACCCTGGCGGTGGCGGTGGTGCTGCTGGTCGAGGCGTACCGGCACGGGCCGGTGGTGGTCCGGGTGGGCGGCTGGCCGGCGCCGGTCGGCATCGTGCTGGTCGCCGACCAGTTGGCGGCGCTGATGCTGGTGGTCTCCTCGGCGGTCACCCTCTGCGTGCTGCTCTACTCGATCGGCCAGGGACGGGGGGAGACCGGTGAGACCGCGCCGGTGAGCATCTACCACCCCACCTATCTGGTGCTGATCGCCGGCGTGACCAACGCCTTCCTCGCCGGGGACCTGTTCAACCTCTTCGTCGGCTTCGAGATCCTGCTGGCCGCGAGCTTCGTGCTGATCACCCTCGGCGGCACGGAGACCCGGATCCGCACCGGCTCGACGTACGTGGTGGTCAGCATCCTCTCCTCGATGATCTTCCTGGCCGCGGTGGGGCTGGTGTACGCGGCCACCGGCACCCTCAACATGGCGCAGCTCGCCGGCCGGCTGGACGCCCTGCCGTCCGGCGTACGCCTGGCGTTGCAGCTCACCCTGCTGCTCGCCTTCGGCATCAAGGCGGCGGTCTTCCCGGTCTCCGCCTGGCTGCCGGACAGCTACCCGACCGCGCCCGCACCGGTGACCGCGGTCTTCGCCGGCCTGCTCACCAAGGTCGGCGTGTACGCGATCATCCGCACCGAGACCCTGCTCTTCCCCGGCGGCCAGGTCTCCGCCCTGCTCATGGTGGTGGCCGGGCTGACCATGGTGGTCGGCATCCTCGGCGCGGCCGCCCAGTCCGACATGAAGCGGCTCTTCTCGTTCACCCTGGTCAGCCACATCGGCTACATGATCTTCGGGGTGGCGCTGAGCAGCGTCGCCGGCCTGGCCGGGGCGATCTTCTACGTGGTGCACCACATCACCATCCAGAC
Organism: Micromonospora sp. NPDC004540; assembly: GCF_040610095.1. Lineage (NCBI taxonomy): Bacteria > Bacillati > Actinomycetota > Actinomycetes > Micromonosporales > Micromonosporaceae > Micromonospora > Micromonospora sp. NPDC004540. The sequence continues at coordinate 591 of NZ_JBEXLR010000038.1, read as the reverse complement.
CACCCTCTTCCTCGTGGCCGGCCTGGTCGAGGAGCGGGCCGGCAGCACCGACCTGCGCCGGCTCGGCGGGCTGGCCCGGATCGCCCCGCTGCTCGCCGTGCTCTTCTTCGTCCCGGCGATGAACCTGGCCGGCATCCCCCCGTTCTCCGGCTTCCTGGGCAAGCTCGGCCTGCTCCAGGCCGGGGTGGCGGCCGGCGGGACGCTGCCCGCCGTGCTGGTCGGCGCGGGCGCCCTGACCAGCCTGCTCACCCTCTACGCCGCCTCCCGGGTGTGGAACATCGCGTTCTGGCGGGCACCCCGGCTGGCCACCACCGGCCCCGCCGTCCGGCTGCCCCGGCTGATGGTCGGGGCCACCGCCGCCCTGGTGCTGCTCGGCCTGGCGCTCACCCTGGCCGCCGGGCCGCTGTTCCGGGTCACCTCGGACGCCGCCACCGACCTGCGCCAGCGCACCCCGTACGTCCGGGCCGTCCTGCCGGGGGACGTGCCGTGACCGACGACCTGCCCCCGGGGCGGGCGGCCCGGGGGGGGGGCCCGCGCCGCGGCCCGCCGCCGCGCCGGCCCGGCGCCCCGCCGCCGCCCCCCCCCGCCCCC
>NZ_JBEXLR010000037.1:0-51996 GCF_040610095.1 Micromonospora sp. NPDC004540 | reverse complement strand
CACCAGCACCAACCTCCTCACCGCCGCCCGCGCCGGACACGACACCGGCCTGCGCTGCTGGGCCTTCACCGGCCCCGCCCCCAACCCGCTCGCCGGGTCCTGCCAGGAGGCCCTCGCCATCGACTCGCCGGACAGCCAGGTGGTGCAGGAGCTGCACCTGGTCGCCACGCACGTGCTCTGCGAGTACGTCGACCGGGCGCTGCCCGCGGCGCTGGCCGCCCGCGCGGCGGACCGGACGCCGGCCGACTCGGTGCGGACCGGTGTCGAGGTGGTGCTCGGTGACGGCCCGGACGGGAAGGTGCAGGCCCGATGAGGAGGTCGAGCATGACGGGACCGGTGGTGGTGCTCGGTGACACGCTGCTGGACCGGGACGTCGAGGGGGTGGTGAACCGGCTCTGCCCGGACTCGCCGGTGCCGGTGCTCGAGGAGACCACGTACGCCGACCGTCCCGGCGGCGCCGGCCTCGCCGCCGTCTTCGCCGCCGCGCAGGACACCGAGGTCGCGCTGGTCACCGCGGTCGCCGACGACGCCGGCGGGGCCCGGCTCGGCACCCTGCTCGCGGCGGCCGGCGTGGAGCTGTACGCGCTGCCGCTGGCCGGGGCCACCCCGGAGAAGGTCCGGCTGCGGGCCCGGGGCCGGGTGCTGCTGCGCCACGACCGGGGCGGGCCGGCCGGCGATCCGGGCGAGCCGAGCGAGGCGGTGCTGCGCCTGATCGCCACCGCCTCCGCCGTGCTGGTCAGCGACTACGGCCGGGGCGTCGCCCGGCACCCGGCGCTGCGCGCCGCGCTCGCCGCGACCCGGGCGCCGGTGGTCTGGGACCCGCACCCGCGCGGCCCGGCCGCGGTGCCCGGGGTGAGCCTGGCCACCCCGAACGAGTCCGAGGCGCGCGAGCTGGCCAAGGCGCCGCCGGGGGCGTCCCGGCTGGTCACCGCGTCCCGGGGCGCCCAGGCGCTGCGCCGGCGCTGGCAGGCCGGCGCGGTGGCGGTGACCCTGGGCGGGGACGGCGCGTTGCTCTGCCACGCCGGGTCCACCCCGCTCGTGGTGCCCGCCCCGGCCGCCGACGGGGACACCTGCGGTGCGGGGGACCGGTTCGCCGCCGCGGCCACCCTGGCCCTGGCCCGGGGCGCGCTGGTCTCCGAGGCGGTGCAGGAGGCGGTCGCCGAGGCGTCCGCGTACGTGGCCGGCGGGGGAGTGGCGACGGCACTCCCCGCCCCGGTCCGGACCGCCGCCCCGGCCGTGGTCGTCGGCGGTGGGGACCGGATCGGCGCCACCGCGGCCGGTGAGGTGGTGGCCCGGGTACGCGCGGCCGGCGGCACGGTGGTGGCCACCGGCGGTTGTTTCGACCTGCTGCACGCCGGGCACGTGGCGACCCTCCAGGCGGCCCGGCAGCTCGGCGACTGCCTGGTGGTCTGCCTCAACTCCGACGCCAGCGTGGCCGGGCTGAAGGGCCCGGAGCGGCCGGTCGTGCCGCAGGGCGACCGCGGGCGGCTGCTGGCCGCGCTGGGCTGCGTCGACGCGGTGTTGATCTTCGATGAGCCCACCCCGCGCGCCGCGCTCTCCTGGCTGCGCCCGGACATCTGGGTGAAGGGCGGCGACTACGCCAGCGGCGGCGGCGCGGAGACGCTGCCCGAGGCGGAGATCCTGGCCCGCTGGGGCGGGCACACGGTGGTCGTGCCGTACCTGGACGGCCGCTCCACCACCGACATGATCGCGGCGGCCCGCGCCGGGCGCGGCACGGCGGGCTGGCCCGCCGCGGCGGTCTCCGCGGTCGTCCCGTCCACCGCGGAGGGAGCGCGATGAGCAGCAGCCGACTCGGGGCCGGCCCCACCGTCCTGGTCACCGGCGGGTCGAGCGGGCTCGGCGCGGCGGTGGTCGCCGCGGTGGCCCGGGCCGGCGGCCGTCCCCTGGTGCTGGACCGGCAGCGCCCCGCCGACGGGGTCCCCTGGGCCGAGTGCGACCTGGCCGACACCCGGGCCGCCGAGACCGCCACCCGGGACCTCGCGGAACGCTCCGGCGGGCTGGACGCCGTGGTCACGGCGGCCGGCATGGACGTGCCGGGGAAGCTGATCGACGTGCCGGCGGAGACCTGGGAACGGATCGTCACGGTGGATCTGCTCGCCACCGCCGCGGTGATCCGGGCCGCGCTGCCCTTCCTGGAGGCGTCCCGGGGCAGCATCGTCACCATCGCCTCCACCCTCGGAGTGAAGGCGGTCAGCGACGCGACCGCCTACTGCGCGGCGAAGTTCGGGGTGGTCGGCTTCACCCGGGCGCTCGCCGCCGAGCTGGCCGGCGCGGTCGGGGTCACCCTGCTCATCCCCGGCGGCATGCGCACCGCCTTCTTCGACCAGCGGGACGCCCAGTACCGCCCCGGCCCGGACGCGGTGCTCAACGAGCCGGCCGACACCGCCGCCGCAGTCATGTTCGCCCTCTCCCAGCCGGCCGGCTGCGCGGTACGCGAGATGGTGGTCTGCGCCGAGCAGGAGTCCTCGTACCCGTGATCCTGGTGCTGCGGGCGCTCGGCGTCGGCGACCTGGCCACCGCCGTCCCGGCGCTGCGCGGCCTGCGCGCCGGCCTCCCGGGCCGGGAGCTGGTGCTCGCCGCGCCGGCCTGGCTGGCGCCGCTGGCCGAGCTGACCGGGGCGGTCGACCGGGTGCTGCCCACCGCCGGGCTGGCCGACCGGCCGGCGTGGCCCGGCCCGCCGCCGGAGGTGGCGGTGAACCTGCACGGGCGGGGTCCGGGTTCGCACCGGATGCTGATCGCCGCCCGGCCGGTCCGGCTGCTCGCCCACCGCAACGCCGAGGCCGGGCACCTCGCCGGCCCGGACTGGGACGACGACGAGCACGAGGTGCGCCGCTGGTGCCGGCTGCTGCACTGGTACGGCCTGCCGGCCGACCCCGGCGACCTGGCGCTGCGCCGGCCGCCCGCCGCCGCCGTCCCGGCCGGCGCCACCGTGCTGCACCCCGGCAGCAAGATCCCGGCGAAGCGCTGGCCGGCCGGCCGCTTCGCCGCGCTGGCCCGGACCCTCACCGCCCGGGGGCACCGGGTGGTGCTCACCGGCTCGACCGACGAGCGGGACCTGGCCGCCCGGGTGGCCCGGGACGCCGGGCTGCCCCCGGACGCGGTGCTCGCCGGCCGCACCGGCCTGGCCGAGCTGGCCGCGCTGGTGGCCGACGCCCGGCTGGTGGTCAGCGGGGACACCGGGGTGGCCCACCTGGCCACCGGCTACGGCACCGCCTCGGTGGTGCTCTTCGGGCCGGTGCCGCCGGAGCGCTGGGGCCCGCCGCCCGACCGGCCCCGGCACCGGGTGCTCGGGGCCACTGACCGTGACGGGACCGACGCGGATTGGGCCGGTTCCGGTGGGGTAGGAACCCACCCGACGTTGGCGGGCATTCAGGTCGACGAGGTGGTGGGCGCCGTGGACCAGGCGGAACGGGCGGTGCGGGTGTCCGGTGCGATTGCGGCGTAGTGATCCGGGGCGGCCGGGCTACGGACGCCGGCGGCGTGGCAAGGGCTGGCTCTTCGTCGACCCGAAGGGCGAGCCGGTGCGCGACCCCGGCGAGCTGTCCCGGCTGCGCGAGCTGGTCATCCCCCCGGCCTGGCAGGACGTGTGGATCTCGCCGTACCCGAACGGGCACATCCAGGCGACCGGGGTCGACGCGGCCGGGCGCAAGCAGTACCTCTACCACCCGACGTGGCGGGAGAAGCGGGACGAGGCCAAGTTCGACCACGTGCTGGAGGTGGCCCACCGGCTGCCCGTGCTGCGCGACCGGGTCGGGCACGACCTGGCGCTGCGCGGCCTGCGGCGGGAGCGGATCCTGGCCACCGTCGCGCGGCTGCTCGACATGGGCACGTTCCGGGTCGGCAACGACCAGTACGCCACCGGCGAGGACGCCACCTTCGGCGTCTCCACCCTGCGGCCGGAGCACGCCCGCTCGCGCGGCGGCTGCGTGGTCTTCGAGTTCCCGGCCAAGGGTGGCATCGAACAGGTCCGCCGGATCGAGGACCCGGAGCTGTGCCGGGTGCTGACCAACCTGCGCCGCCGGCGGCGGGCCGAGGAGCGCCTGTTCGGCTACTGGGACGGCCGGAGCTGGCGGGACGTGCGCAGCGACGAGGTCAACGACTACCTGCGCGACGCCAGCGGCGGGGAGATGACCGCCAAGGACTTTCGCACCTGGCACGCCACCGTGCTGGCCGCCACCGAGCTGGCCACGGTCGGCCCGCAGCGCTCGGACACGGCCCGCAAGCGGGCGGTGGCGGCGGTGATGCGCTCGGTCGCCGAACTGCTCGGCAACACCCCCACGGTGGCCCGGACGTCCTACGTGGACCCGCGGGTGGTCGACCTCTACCACGACGGGGTGCTGGCGCCGGTGGAGCCGGACATGCCGCGCGAGGCCGCGGAGAAGGCCGTCCTGGTGCTGCTGGAGGAGGAGGCGGCCTGACCGGCCCCGCCGTCGATCCTGGGGGGAAGCACGACGGGGCCGGGAACCGGTGCGGCCCGTCGGGCCGGTGGCGCCGGGGCGCCGTCACCGGGCGGTCGCCCGCGACTGTGCTGTCGCGGGCGCCTCGCCACGGCCCCCCGATACCAGTGGGCCGCGCCGGTTGCCCGGCCGCCGGCCCGCACTCAGTATGTCTGCTCCGAGTTGATTGCGGACGCCGCCGTGTTGACGATCCGTGCCGGGTCCAGGTGGCGCGCCCGGTACGCCTGCGGCGTCTCCCCGTACGCGGTCCGGAACGCCCGGCTGAAGTGGGCCTTGTCGCGGAAGCCCCAGCGGCCGGCGATGGCCTGGATCGGCCGGTCGCCCAGTGCCGGGTCGGCGAGGTCCCGGCGGCACCGCTCCAGCCGCTCGTCCCGGATGTACGCCGCGACCGTGGTCTCCTCGGCCTCGAAGAGCCGGTGTAGCGACCGCAGCGAGACGTGGTGCGCGTCGGCGACGGACTGCGGGCTCAGCGCGGCGTCGCCGAGCTGCTGGCGGACGTGCGAGCGCACCTGGGCCAGCAGCGCCCGCCGCCGCACCTCGGTGGGCACCGCGTCCTCGGAGACCAGGTGCCGGCCCAGCATGGTGGAGACCAGGTCGAGCCCGACGCCGGCCAGCCGCTCCGCGTCCGCAGCGTGGTACTGCTCGGGATGGGCGCTGAGCCGGATGAGGTAGTCGGCGAGCAGTGCGCCCACCCCCTCGGTGCCGGACATCCGGCCGGCGAAGAGTGGGGCGAGCCGGCGACGGGTCAGGGGCAGCGCGTCGTACGGGATGAAGGCCACGACCGAGCTGACCGGCTGATGCCCGTCGTCGCCGTGGTGGCTGAGCTCCTGTGGACGGGCACAGTCGTAGAAGGTGAAGTCGCCGGGGCGGCAGACGCCGCGCTGCCCGTCCTGGTCCGCGACGCCGGTGCCGGCGAGGGTCAGCGCGAGCACGTAGTAGTCCGCGTCGGAGCGCTGGATCAGCTTCCGGGTCCGGACCCCGTCCAGCGAGGGGTAACGGTGGCGGACCAGCTGCATCGGACCCAGGTCGAGGAACTCCGACCGCGCCACGAAGTTGTCGGCGTGCTCGGTGCGTACCCGCATGAGGCCGGGCGTGCCGGCGAGCATGTCCAGCCACAGCCCGAAGCGGTGGGCGGCGGGCACCTGCTCCGTGTCGAAGACCTGCCGCTTCAGCTCTGTGTCCATGCATGACCCCCGTGGTTCGTCACCCTTCCATGAAGCACGACGCCCCACGAGGCCGGGAGTTGGCACTCGTGGGGCGTGACATTGCCGTCATTGACGGGCGTTGAAATATCTGTTAACAGTCCGGTCAGTCGTTGAGCACGTGCGCGAGCCGGTCGCGGAACCGCCGCTCCGAGTCGCTCACCACGTCGCCGCCGAGGCCCAGGATGCCGCCGGTGGCGGCGGCGCCCACCACCTGCTCGGCGATCTCCACCAGCCAGTGCCGGTAGGCGCCGGCCTGCCCCTCGTCGACCTTGCGGGCCAGCAGCGCAGACGCCTGCCCGGCCCGGCTGAGCACGTCCTCGATCTTGGCCTGCGGGTCGTCGGGGCTGATGACCGGCAGCTCGGCGCCGGCCTCCGGGTCGCCCACCCGGGAGACGACCTCCCCGGCGACGGCGGCCACCAGCGGGCTGGCCGACTCGCGGCCCGCCGAGATGGTCTCCAGCCCGGCGGCGTTCTCGGCCATGGTGCGCCGGGTGCCGTCGGACTCGGCCGCGGCCGCCGCGGTCAGGACCGCCTGCGGCAGCCCGACCAGCAGACCCCACTCCTCGTCGGAGAAACCGAACCCGGTGTACGCCGGCTGCTCGATCACGATCAAGCCCCTCTCGCGTGGTCGTCGTTGTCGACGGGCACCGCCGCCGCGGCACCCGGGTCAGGCTAGTCCAGCTCCAGCAGGCCCTGTTCGGACACCACGCGGACGGACAGCGTCTTGTACCCCACCTCGTCGAAGAGCACCGTCATCCGGTCCTCCTCGTAGCTGAGCACCAGGCCGGCGCCCCACTCCGGGTGCCGCACCTGGCTGTGCACCGGGAACGGACCGACCGCGCCGTCACCGGCCACGCTGGTGCCGGCGTGGCAGTTGTCGCAGTGCCCGCAGACCTCGCTCATCTGCTCGCCGAAGTACGCCAGCAGCGCCTGCCCCCGGCAGCCGGTGGTCTCCGCGAAGGCGCGCATCATGTCGGTGCGCGACCGGGTGACGGTCTGCTGCCGCTCCGCCTCGGCGAGCGCGGCCCGGCCGGACTCGGCGGCCGCCGGGGCGTACCGGGGGGCGACGATGCGTTGCCGGGCGCGGGGTTCGGCGGCCCCCACCTGCTCCAGCAGGGAGAGGTACTGGCCGAGCTTGCGCGGCCCCAGGCCGGTCAGCTCGCGCAACTCCTTCTTGGTGCGGGCCTGCTTGCGCAGCACGGCGGCGAGTTCCGCCAGTTCCTTCTCGTCGGGCAGGCCGCCGCTGAAGTAGCGCTGGAGACCGACGTCCTCGGCGCGCCAGAGCAGCAGCACCCGGGCGGGCGCGCCGTCCCGGCCGGCCCGGCCGATCTCCTGGAAGTAGCTGTCCGGCGAGTCGGGCAGCGCCATGTGCACGACCCAGGCGATGTTCGGCTTGTCGATGCCCATGCCGAACGCCGAGGTGGCCACCATGATCGGCACCTGGTCGGCGAGGAAGGCCTCGTGCAGGTCGTTGCGCGCGCCCGTCGGCATCCCGCCGTGGTAGTACTGCGCCGGGAAGCCGGCGTCGGTGAGCCGCTGGGCCAGCTCCTCGGCCGCCCGCCGGGTCGGCACGTAGATGATGCCGGGCCGCTCGTCGTCGCGGAGCAGCGCGATCAGGCGCCGCCACCGGTAGTCGTCCGTGGGGCAGTAGGCCACCTCGAGGAAGAGGTTCGGCCGGTCCAGCCCCGACACCACCACCTCGGGGTCGCGCAGCCGCAGCCGCGCGACGATGTCGTCGCGCACCGGCGGGGAGGCGGTGGCGGTCAGCGCCACCACGGGCGGCCGGCCGATGCCCTCGATCAGGTGGCCGAGCGCCAGGTAGTCCGGGCGGAAGTCGTGCCCCCAGGCGGAGATGCAGTGCGCCTCGTCGATCGCCACCAGCGCCGGCCGGAGCGCGCGGACCTCGGCCAGCCGGTCGGGGTTGCTCAGCGCCTCCGGGGTGATGAACAGGAACTCGGCCTTCCCCGCCCGGACCTCCTCGATGGCCTCGGCCTGCTGTGCCGCGCTCTCGTCGGAGCTGATCCGGACCGCCCGCAGCTCGGGGCGCTGCCGCTCGTTGAGCGCGGCGATCTGGTCCTGCTGGAGGGCGAGCAACGGGGAGATGACCACCGTGGGGCCGGGGATCAGGCTGGCCGGGATCTGGTAGATCGCCGACTTGCCGGCGCCGGTGGGGAGCACCACCAGGGCGTCGCGGCGCTTCATGACCGCGCGCATGGCGGCCAGCTGGTTGGGCCGGAGGGCGGTCCAGCCGAAGAGGCTCTTGGCCGCGCGGCGCAGGGTCGTGGAGTGCGTGGTCAGTCTCATCAGTGGCCGCAGGTACCCCTGCCGATCACCGCCGAAACCGGGCTGGGTCGGCCTCAGCGCAGCCGGGGCAGCACCTCGCGCTCGTAGAGGTCGAACAGGCCCTGCCAGTGCGGGCCGGTGTTGGCCACGTAGATCTCGTCGAAGCCGGCCTTGGCGTACTTGTCGATCATCTCCAGGTGGGCGTCGGCGTCCCGGCCGCAGACGAACGACTCCTTCATCATCTCCGGCTTGACCAGCTGCGCGGCCTGCTCGAAGTGGCGCGGCGACGGGAGCACCTGGGACAGCTCGCCCGGCACGCCGGCGTTGGGCCACCGCTCGTACGCGATCCGCGCGCCCTCGTCCTCGCTGTCGGCGTACGCCGCCTTGAAGCCGGCCTGGCAGGGCCTGTCGCCGCCGCCGGAGTCGCGGAACCGCCGGACCATGTCGGCGTCGGGCCGGGTGTTGATGTAGCCGTCGCCGATCCGGCCGGCCAGCTCGATCGACTTCGGGCCGAAGCCGGAGACGTAGATCGGCGGGGGAGTGTCGGGCCGGGTGTAGATCCGGGCGTGCTCCACCGTGTAGTGCCGGCCGTGGTGGTTGACGAAGTCGCCGGTCCACAGCGCCCGGATCACCTCGACCGCCTCCTCGAGCATCTCCAGCCGGACGTCGGTCTGCGGCCACGCGTCGCCGAGGATGTGCTCGTTCAGCGCCTCGCCGCTGCCCACCCCGAGCACGAACCGGCCGGAGTGCAGCACCGCGCTGGTCGCCGCGGCCTGGGCGATCACCGCGGGGTGGATGCGGACGGTCGGGCAGGTGACCGCGGTGGTCACCGGCAGCCGGCAGACCTGGCTGAGAGCCCCGATGGTCGACCAGACGAAGGGGCTCTGGCCCTGCGCGTCGACCCAGGGGTGGTAGTGGTCGGAGATCCACAGTGCCTCGAAGCCGGCCCGCTCGGCGCCGCGCGCCTGCTCCAGCAGCTCCGCCGGGGTGTACTCCTCGCTGGACAGGAAGTAGCCGATCCTCATCGTTCCCCCTCGCCGCGTCCGGGTGCCGGGCGCACGCACGGACAACGACAGCCCTACCCCTGGGAGACGGGATCCGAACGCGGGGCGCCTAGCGCCGGAACATGGCCCGGATGGCGATCAGCAGGAACAGGCCGCCGACGACCAGGCCGAGCAGGCGTACGCCGGGGATGTCGGCGGCGCTGGTGGCGTCGGCGAGCAGCGCGGGATGCATGCTCGCACTCTCCCACGGGCCGGCCGGCGGTACCAGCCGCTAACAGTAAGGATTGTTGACTATTTCGGGACTCGGTGTGACCATGGCAGCACCGCCGGGGCGGCGGGCGTGGGGAAGACGGGGGTTCGACAGCGCATGAGCGAGCGGATCGTGGGAGCGACCGGAGACCTGGCGGCCCTGGCGGCCGCCGTCCTGCAACCCGGGTTCGTCGGCACCACACCGCCGCCGTGGGTCTGCCGCTGGCTCGGCGAGGGGCTCGGCTCGGTGGTGCTCTTCGCCCGCAACGTCGTCGACCACGAGCAGGTCGCCACGCTGACCGCGAACCTGCGCGCCGAGCGGCCCGACGTGATCGTGGCCATCGACGAGGAGGCCGGCGACGTCACCCGGATCGAGTCCGTACGCGGCAGTTCCCGGCCCGGCAACCTCGCCCTCGGCGCGGTCGACGACGCTGACCTGACCGAGGAGGTGGCCCGGGACCTGGGCGCCGAGCTGGCCGCGGTGGGCGTGACGCTCAACTACGCCCCGGACGCCGACGTCAACTCGAACCCGGAGAACCCGGTGATCGGGGTCCGCTCGTTCGGCGCCGACCCGGCCCTGGTCGCCCGGCACACCGCCGCCTGGGTCCGCGGCCTGCAGGCCGGTGGCGTCGCCGCCTGCGCCAAGCACTTCCCCGGGCACGGCGACACCCGGGTCGACTCCCACCACGACCTGCCCCGCATCGGCGGCGACCGGGCCCGGCTGGACGAGGTCGAGCTGGCCCCGTTCCGGGCCGCGGTCAAGGCCGGGGCGCAGGCGATCATGACCGGGCACCTGCTGGTGCCGGCGCTGGATCCGGAGCTGCCGGCCACGCTGAGCCCGCGCATCCTGGGCCGCCTGCTCCGTGAGGAGCTGGGCTTCGGCGGCGTGGTGGTGACCGACGCCGTGGAGATGGGGGCGGTCGCCGACCGGTACGGCTTCGCCGGTGCGGCGGTCCGCGCGCTGGCCGCCGGTGCGGACGCGATCTGCGTGGGCGGGGAGCGGGCCACCGAGGCCGACGCCCGCGAGCTGCGGGACGCCATCGTGGCCGCGGTGGTCGCCGGCGAGCTGCCGGAGGAGCGGCTGGCCGAGGCGGCGAAGCGGGTCGGGCAGCTGGCCGCCTGGACCGTCGCCGCCCGGGCCGGCCGGTCCGGCGCCCGGCCCGGCGACGCCGGCTCGGCGATCGGGCTGGCCGCCGCCCGCCGGGCGCTGCGGGTGGTCGCCACCACGGGCGGGCTGCTGCCGCTGGCCGCCCCGGCGCACGTGGTGGAGTTCGCCCCGCCGCACAACATGGCCATCGGCGACGAGACCCCGTGGGGGATCGCCGCGCCCCTGACCGACCTGGCGCCCGGCACGACGACCGCCCGGTACGCCCGGGACGAGGTCCCCGCCGACCCGGCCGCCGGCACGGCCGGCCGCCCGCTGGTGCTGGTGGTGCGGGACCTGCACCGGCACGACTGGATGCGGGACGCGGTGTCCCGCGCCCTGGCCACCCGGCCGGACGCCGTGGTGGTCGAGCTGGGCGTGCCCGAGCTGGTCACCGGCGCGGTGCACGTGGCCACCCACGGGGCGACCCGGGCCGCCGCCGTCGCCGCCGCCGAACTGCTCGCCGGCGCCCGCTGACCCGACCCGAACCGGGCCGGGCCGGCGCCTGCCCGGGTCAGGCCTCGGGGAGCACCAGGTCGGCGTAGTCGGGGTGGCGCTGGATGAACGCCGCCATGAACGGGCACTTCGCCACGATCCGGCCGCCGCGCTCGCGGATCTGATCCAGGGTGCCCCGGATCAGCGCCGAGCCGACCCCCATGTTCTGGTAGCGGTCGTCCACCTGGGTGTGCGTGAAGACCAGCACCTCCCCGCGCGGCACGTACGCGGTGAACCCGGCCAGCGCGTCGTCGACCAGGATCTCGAAGCGGTGCTTCGCGGGGTTCTCCTCGACCAGGAAGCTCACCGGGCCATTCTCTCCCCGGCGGCGGCCAGCCGGTCCAGTTCGGCCAGCAAGCGGTCCACCTCCTCGACGGTGTTGTAGTGGTAGACGCTGGCCCGGACCGCGCCGCCGCTGTCCCGCAGGCCCATGGTCCGGAAGTACTCGTAGGCGTAGTAGTCGCCGGAGGAGAGGCAGACACCGGCCGCGCCCAGCGCCGCCGCGGTCTCCGCCGGCGTCGACCCGGCCACCCGGAACGACACCGTGGGGCACCGCCGGGCCGGCGAGCCGTAGACGGTGACGAAGGGGCGGGCCGCCAGCCCGGCGAGCAGCCGCTCGAAGACGGCCTCCTCGTGCGCCTGGGCGGCGGCCAGCCCGGCCCGGACCCGGTCCCGGCGGCTGCCGGTCGCGGTCGGGTCGAGCGTGGCCAGGTGGTCCACCGCCGCAACCACCCCGGCCAGCAGCGGGAAGCTCGGGGTGCCGTACTCGAACCGGTCCGGGACCGCGTCCGAGGAGGGGAGCAGCTTCGCCGGGCGCAGCGACGCCCACCGGGCCGGGTCGGCGGCCATCGCCGCCAGGTGCGGCCCGGACCACTTGTAGGCGCTGGTCACCAGGAAGTCCGCGCCGAGCGAGGCCAGGTCGGTGGGGCCGTGCGGCACGGCGTGGACCCCGTCCACGCAGACCAGCGCGCCGGCCGCGTGCGCGGTCTTGGCGATCGACGCCACGTCCGGCGCGGTGCCGATGGCGTTGCTCCCGGCGGTCACCGCCACCAGCCGGGTGCGCTCGGTGACCAGGTCGGCGTACTGGCCGGCGGGCAGTTCGCCGGTCGCCGGGTCGAACTCGGCCCAGCGCACCGTCGCCCCGGCGGCCTCGGCCGCCTGCACCCACGGCCGGACGTTCGCGTCGTGGTCCAGCCGGGAGACCACCACCTCGTCGCCCGGCCGCCAGCCGGCGCCGAGCGTCCGGGCCAGGGTGTACGTCAGCGCCGTGGCGCTCGGCCCGAGCACCACCCCGCCGGGTTCCGCGCCGAGCAGGTCGCCCACCGCGGCGCGGGCCGCGGCGACCACGTCCAGCGACCGCCGGCCCGGGACGAACGCGGTGCTCCGGTTGCCGGTGGCGGCCGTCATGGCGGCGCTGACCGCCTCGATCACCGGTCGGGCGGTCTGGGTCCCGCCGGCGCCGTCGAAGTGGGCGAAGCCCTCGGTCAGGGCGGGGTAGGCAGCCCGGGTGCGGGCGATGTCGAAGGGCATGCCGGGACCCTAACCCGCCCCGGCACGATCACCGGTGGGTGGCGGTGTGGCCGTCGTCTCGTACCCTTGGCCGGGTGACGAACCGACGCGTTTCCCCCTCGCTGACCCCCATCCGCCGGGCCGCCGGCCTGCTGGCCGGCCTCGCCCTCGGCGTCGCGCTGCTGGCCGGCTGCAGCTCGGAGAACGCCTCCACCGACTGCGGCCTGGACGCCTGCACGGTCACCTTCGACCGTGGCGTCGAGGCCAGCGCCACCATCCTCGGCGTCGAGGCGAAGCTGGTCGGGGCCGAGGGCGACCAGGTCACCGTGGAGGTGGCCGGGGAGCAGCTCTCGCTCACCGTCGGCCAGCAGGCCGCCCAGGCCGGCGGCTTCTCGGTGACCCTGGACAGCGTCACCGACCAGCAGGTCGTGATCCGGGTGGCACGCGACCCGAACACCTGATCGGCGGGGCCGGGCGGCGGCCGACGTTTGGAAATCTTCGCACCGGGAGATTGAGGCGCCATGTCACTCACCCGGAACGCCGAAGCCACCGCCGCCCGCACCGCGGACAGCCGCTGGCTGGAAATCCTCGCCCGGGCCGGCTTCATCGGCTACGGGGTCGTGCACCTGCTGTTCGCCTGGCTCGCCCTCCAGATCGCCTTCGGCAAGGGCGGCGAGGACGGTGACCAGTCGGGTGCGCTGCGGACCATCGCCGCCCAGCCGTTGGGCAAGACGCTGGTCATCCTCATCGCGGTCGGCCTGCTGGCCATGGCCATCTGGCAGGGCCTCGAAGCGGCCGTCGGCCATCGCGTCGAGCAGGGCCGGGAGCGGGTCTGGGAACGGCTCGCCTCGGCCGGCCGGACGCTGGTCTACCTCTACTTCGCCTGGACCGCCTTCAAGGTCTTCAAGGACGCCGGCTCGAAGAGCGCCGACCAGCAGGAGGCGCTGACCGGCCGGCTGATGACCTCCGGCGGCGGGCGCCTGGTGGTCGGCCTGGCCGGCCTCGTCCTCGCCGGGATCGGGGTCGGGCTGGTCATCTACGGCCTGGTCAAGCGTTTCGAGAAGCACCTGAAGACCGGCGAGATGAGCCCGGGGACGCGCACGCTGGCCCGCCGGCTCGGCATTGCCGGCTACGTGGCCAAGGGCATCGCGTACGGCATCGCGGGCGTGCTGATCGTGGTGGCCGCGGTCAAGTACGACCCGGAAAAGGCCCGCGGCCTGGACGCCGCGCTGCGGACCCTGCGGGACCAGTCCTACGGCCAGGTGCTGCTGCTCCTGATCGCCCTCGGCATCGCCGCCTTCGGCGCCTTCTGCTTCCTCCAGTCCCGGTACCGCAAGGTCTGATCCTGGTCGATACCCGAACCGCGGGGCACCATTGGGCCTTTGCCCGATTCCGCCCCGCCGGAGGGAGAAACATCTCGTGCGTACCTACCTCGTGACGGCCGTCGCCGCGCTCGCCGCGGCGGCGGTCGCGTTGTTGCTGGTCGAGGTGGTGCACCGGGTCATCCGCCGGCTCGGCCGCCGCTCGGTGCTGATGACCGAGCTGACCGAGCACTCGCACCGCTCCTTCCAGGTGGCCGCGACCGTGCTCGCCGTGCAGCTCGCGGTCCGGTTCACCACCCTGTACGCGGTGGGCAGACCCTGGCGGCAGGTCCTCCTGCACGCCCTGGTGCTCGCCCTGATCGCCGCCACCGCCTGGCTGGTGGCCTCGCTGCTGGTGGTGGCCGAGGACACCGCGCTGGCCCGGTTCCGGGTGGACGTGCCGAACAACCGCCACGCGCGGCGGGTGCGTACCCAGGTGGTGCTGCTGCGCCGGCTGACCATCGCGGTGATCGTGGTGCTCACCCTCGGCGTGATGCTGATGACCTTCCCCGCCGTCCGCGGCATCGGCGCCGGGGTGCTGACCAGCGCAGGTGTGGTCGGTGTGGTCGCCGCGCTGGCCGCGCAGAGCCTGCTGGGCAACGTCTTCGCCGGCCTCCAGCTCGCCTTCAGCGACGCGGTACGCCTCGACGACGTGGTGGTGGTCGAGGGGGAGTGGGGCCGGATCGAGGAGCTGACCCTCAGCTACGTGGTGGTGCAGATCTGGGACGACCGCCGGCTGATCCTGCCCACCTCCTACTTCACCAGCACCCCGTTCCAGAACTGGACCCGGACCGAGGCGGCCGTGCTCGGCACCGCCGAGTTCGACCTGGACTGGGCCATCCCGGTGCAGGCCATGCGGGAGGAACTGCGCCGGCTCTGCGAGGGCACCGAGCTCTGGGACGGCCGGGTCTGCGTGCTCCAGGTGACCGACGCCACCGGCGGCCTGGTCAAGGTCCGGGCCCTGGTCAGCGCCGCCGACGCCGGCAGCCTGTGGGACCTGCGCTGCCTGGTCCGCGAGCACCTGGTCGCCTGGGTGCGCGACCAGCGCCCGACCGCCCTGCCCCGGCTGCGCGCCGAGGTGGGCGACACCGCCGGTCCGCCGCCCTGGCAGGCGGTGCAGCCGCGCCGGCCGGTCCGCCGGCTGCCCGACACCGAGGTCCCCGACGACGCGCGGGTCTTCGGGGGCAGCGACGACGGCGAGGCCCGCAGCGAGGTGTTCGTCGGCCGGGAGGAGCACGCCGACGCGCGCCGCTGACCCCGTACCCGTCCGGAGCCCCCGGCGCCCCCGCGGCGCCGGGGGTTCCGCGCGTCGGCCGGCCCCTCGTGACCTCGGCCCCGGCCGGCCCGTTGCACCTGCCGGATGCCGGTGGATTCGCGGCATCTCGGGCCGGCTGCGTTTGATCGGGCCGTTCCGGGGGACCTGCTGCGCACGCCCCGGTTCCGGCCGCCGTCCGGCGGCCGGGCAGGAGATGGTGCGCGGCCGGGCCACCGGCCGCTCCGCGCAGGATTGACGGGCGGCGACTCCGGGCATACAGCGCGGTGATGATGAAAGGAGGACAGCATGGCTGACGTCGCGAGTCGCAGCACGTCCCGGACCGGGCACGAGCCGTCCACCGCGGAACTGGTGCAGCGGGCCACCGAACAGGTCACCCGCCTGGTGCGGGACGAGTTGGCGCTGGCCCGGGCGGAACTGACCCAGAAGGGCAAGCACGCCGGGATCGGGATCGGTCTGTTCGGCGGCGGCGGGGTGATGGCCCTCTACGGCGCCGGTGCGCTGGTCGCCACGGTGATCCTGCTGCTGGACCTGGTCATGCCGGCCTGGCTGGCCGCGCTGATCGTGGCGGTGGCGCTCTTCCTGCTCGCCGGGATCCTGGCGCTCATCGGCAAGAAGCAGGTCAGCCGTGCCGTCCCACCGGTGCCGGAGGCGACGGTCCGCAGCGTCCGGGCGGACGTCGACACCGTCACCGCCGCGGTGAAGGACGGGAGGCGGGCATGACCGGCAACGGGACCGGGGACGTGGCGGCGCTCCGGGAGGAGATCCGCCGGACCCGGGTGGAGCTGGGTGAGACGATGGAGCTGCTGGCCGCCCGGGCCGATGTGAAGGCCCTGGTCCGGCACTCCGCCGACCAGGCGAAGGCGCGGATGCGCCAGCAGGCGGCGCTGACCGTGGCCCGGGTGCGCGGGCAGGCGGCGGAGAGGGCCCGGCTGGTCCGGGCGCAGGCGTACGAGAAGAGCGGGGCGGTCGGGCGCAACCCGATGCCGTGGGCGGCCGTCGCGGCCGGCGCCGTGGCCACCGCGGTGGTGCTGCTGATCGTCCGGGGGAGGCGCAGGTGAGCAACAGGATCGGCAAGGCCGCGTACAAGCCCGTCGGGGTGCTGCTCGGTCTGGCCGCAGGCACCGTCGCCGGGGTCATCTTCCGGCAGGTCTGGAAGGTCACGGCCGGCGACGGCGAGGCGCCCAGCGCCACCGACGAGGACCGCCGCTGGGGCGAGATCCTCGCTGCGGCGGCGTTGCAGGGGGCGATCTTCGCGGTCGTCCGTGCCGCCGTGGACCGTGGCGGGGCGGTCGGCGTACGCCGGCTCACCGGCCGCTGGCCCGACTGATTCCATACGCACGAAAGGCCCCTTTCCGCCTCCGTGGACAGGGGCCTTTCGCATGGCCCGACCCGCCCGGCCAGTGGATCTGCCGCAACCGTCAGGTCACATGTCGGAGAATTTCGTCGGGTAGGCTGTGCGAAGTTTTTGCGTACGTGGTTTGCTGTCTCACGCTGTTGAGAGACGCGTGGGTTGAGAGAAGTCTCCTTCACCGGGGGCCGCCTCAGGCGCCGCTGCTCGAAAACGGCCAATCGGCCGCACGGCGTGCTCGGCCGCCAGTTTTAGAAGGAGATACACATGGCGCAGGGAACCGTGAAGTGGTTCAACGCTGACAAGGGCTTCGGCTTCATCACCGTCGACGGCGGGGGTGCTGACGTGTTCGTCCACTTCTCGGCCATCCAGTCCAGCGGCTACCGCACGCTGGAGGAGAACCAGCGGGTGGAGTTCGAGATCGCCCAGGGTCAGAAGGGTCCGCAGGCCGAGCAGGTCCGCCCCATCTGAGCTGTCGGAGCACCGGCCGCGCCGGCCGGTGCGCAGAAGCCCCGCGTCCCTTCCGGGAGGCGGGGCTTTTCCGCACTGTGGACTCCCGGTGTTCAGCCGCGCCGGCGGCGGGCCCGCATGCCGAACCAGAGCGCGACGAGTCCGATGAGGACGAGCACCGGGCCGGCGGCCGCCCAGGCCCGCTGGTCGGTCAGCACGCTGCCGTCGACGTAGCCCAGCCCCGTCACGGTCCACAGGGCACCGAGCACGACGGCCAGCAGCCCCACGGTGAGCCGGAACCAGCCCCTCATCGTTCCCCCTCCGACGACGCACGCCCCGCTCCAGCATGCCCGCGGGCGCCGGCCCGCGGCGACGCCGCGCCGACGGGCCGCCGGTCCGGGGTCACCACCGGTCGTGCACCTGCGGCCGGATCAGCTCGTCGTAGGTGGCGCGGACGGCGGCCACCTCCACCTCGGACAGCGGCGCCAGGCCGGCCGCGGTGGCGTTGCGCCGGGCCTGCTCCGCGGTGCGGGCGCCGGGGATGACCACGGTGACCCCGGGCTGGTCGAGGATCCAGCGGAGCGCGAACTGGGCCATCGTCCGGCCCTCGCCGACCAGCGGCGCGAGCCGGCGCACGGCGGACAGGCCGAGGTCGTAGTCGACACCGGAGAAGGTCTCGCCGACGTCGAAGGACTCGCCGTGCCGGTTGAAGGTGCGGTGGTCGTCGGCCGGGAAGGTGGTGTGCTCGTCGTAGCGGCCGGAGAGCAGGCCGCTCGCGAGGGGCACCCGGGCGATGATGCCGACCCCGGCCTTCGCGGCCTCGGGCAGCACCCGCTCCAGGGGCTTGTGCCGCACCGCGTTGAGGATGATCTGCACGCTGGCCACACCCGGGCGGGCGATCGCGGTGAGCGCCTGGTCGCAGGTCTCGACGCTGACCCCGTACCCGGCGATCCGCTCCTCGGCGACCAGGGTGTCCAGGGCGTCGAAGACCCGGTCGTCGGCGAAGACCGCGGTCGGCGGGCAGTGCAGCTGCACCAGGTCGAGCGTGTCCACGCCGAGGTTGGCCCGGGACCGGTCGGTCCAGGCCCGGAAGTTGTCCAGGGTGTACGCCTCGGGCGTCTGCGGCACCCGCCGGCCCATCTTGGTGGCCACGGTCAGCCCGTGCCCGGGGTGCTCCCGCAGGAACCGGCCGATCAGCCGCTCGCTGCGGCCGTCGCCGTAGACGTCGGCGGTGTCCAGGAAGTCGACCCCGGCGTCGACCGCGGCGCTCAGCACGTCGAGCGCCGCGCCCTCGCTGACCTCGCCCCAGTCCGCGCCGAGCTGCCAGGCGCCGAGTCCGATGATGCCGACGTGCCGGCCGAGCCGGTCGAAGCTGCGCTGTTCCACCCGGTCGAGCCTAGTGAGCCGCTTGCCGGGACGCCCGTCGGGCCGTACCGTCTAGCAAGACGTACGTACGGTTTGGAGGCTGTCATGTGGGACCCGAGCACCTACCTGCGCTACGGCGACGAGCGCTCCCGGCCCTTCCACGACCTGCTCGCCCGGGTCGCGGCGGAGCGGCCTCGCGCGGTCGTCGACCTCGGCTGCGGCCCCGGCACCTTGACCGCGACCCTCGCCGGCCGCTGGCCGGACAGCCGGATCGCCGGCCTGGACTCCTCCGCCGAGATGATCGCGCAGGCCCGCGCCATGGCACGGGTCCGCAGCCTGGCCCGGACCGGCGTCCTGGCCGAGCCGGTCTCCTTCTCGGTCGGGGACGTGCGCGACTGGCGTCCGGAGCCCGACGTCGACGTGGTCGTCTGCAACGCGGTCCTCCAGTGGGTGCCCGGCCATCAGGAACTGCTCACCCGCTGGGCCGCCGCGCTGCCGGCCGGCGCCTGGCTGGCGTTCCAGGTGCCGGGGAACTTCGCCGCGCCGTCGCACCGGGCGCTGCGCGAGGTCGCCGGGCGCGACCGGTGGCGGGACACCCTCGCCCCGCTGCTGCGCGAGGCGCCCGTCGACGACCCGGTCGACTACGCCGCGCTGCTGGTCGGTGCCGGCTGCGCCGTCGACGCCTGGGAGACTACCTACGTGCACCTGCTCCCGGCCGCCGGCGCGGACCATCCGGTGCTGGCCTGGATGGAGGGGACGGCGCTGCGCCCGGTCCGCGCCGCGCTCGACGCCGCCGGCTGGGCCGACTTCCGCACCGAGCTGGGGGTACGCCTCGCCGAGGCGTACCCGGTGCGGCAGGGTCAGGTGTACTTCCCGTTCCGCCGGATCTTCGTGGTGGCCCGCACCGGCGCCCGCGCAGAGGAGAACCTGTGATCGACCTGCCCACCTTCATCGCCGGACTGCCCAAGGTGGAGCTGCACGTGCACCACGTCGGCTCCGCCTCGCCCCGGATCGTGGCCGAGCTGGCCGCCCGGCACGAGGGGCGCAGCCCCGTCCCGGCCGACCCGGAGGCGCTCGCCGACTACTTCGCGTTCCGCGACTTCGCCCACTTCATCGAGGTCTACCTGAGCGTGGTGGACCTGATCCGGGACGCCGACGACGTCTGGCTGCTCACCCACGAGGTGGCCCGGGAGCTGGCCCGCCAGCAGGTCCGGTACGCCGAGCTGACGGTCACGCCCTACTCCCACGTGCACCGGGGGATCCCGGCGCCGGCGTTCTGCGAGGCGATCGAGGACGCCCGCAAGCGGGCCGAGGCCGACTTCGGCATCGCGCTGCGCTGGTGCTTCGACATCCCCGGCGAGGCCGGCCTGCCGTCCGCCGAGGAGACCCTGCGGATCGCCCTGGACGAGCGGCCGGACGGGCTGATCAGCTTCGGCCTGGGCGGCCCGGAGATCGGGGTGCCGCGGCCGCAGTTCAAGCCGTACTTCGACCAGGCTCGCGCGGCCGGGCTGCGCTCGGTGCCGCACGCCGGCGAGACCACCGGCCCGGAGACGATCTGGGACGCGCTGCGCGAGCTGGGCGCCGAGCGGGTCGGGCACGGCATTTCCGCCGCCCTCGACCCCGCGCTCCTCGCCCACCTGGCCGAGCGGCGGATCCCGCTGGAGGTCTGCCCCACCTCCAACGTCCGGACCCGGGCGGTGGCGAGCATCGAGGAACACCCGCTGCCGCAGCTCGTCGAGGCCGGCGTGCTGGTCAGCATCAACTCCGACGACCCGCCGATGTTCGGCACCACGCTCAACGACGAGTACGCGGTGGCGGCCCGGCTGCTGCGCCTCGACCCGGCCGGGGTGGCCGCGCTGGCCCGCGACGCGGTCACCGCCGCGTTCCTGGAGCCGGGGGAGCAGGCCCGGATCAGCGGCGAGATCGACGCTTACCTGGCGGCCGCGACACGCTGAGCGGACGGGACGGCACCGGCCGCCGGGACACCCGCAGCGGCCGGCGCCGTCCGGCGAGGGCCAGCCCGAAGCCGACCACCGCGGCCACCGCGACGGCGGCACCGGGCCGGCCGTCGGCGGGCCGGCCGGGGCCGTCCGCGAGCACCGGGTCCTGCCAGGCGGCGAGCGTGAGGGCGACGCCGAGGCCGATGACGGCGGCCCAGCGGAGCAGGCGGCTGACGGTCGGCGTCATCACGGTCACCTCACGCCCGGGGTGCGGCTCGACGGGAGAAGTGGCGCGCGGCGGGAGCGAGGTGTGGGGGGACCGAACTCCCGCCGCGCGCACGGCTCCGCCGACCGGAGGTGTTACGGGGCGTCCCGGCCGACGGAACTGATGGGTTCCGTCCTGATCCTGACAGTTCGGCCCGGCGCCGTGGCCCTCGTTAACCCACTCCTAAGGAAGACTTGCGGCGGCCCACAGCCACGGCTCAGCGCGGGCGCGGCCAGCGCCGGCCGGCCCGCGGCTCCCGGGCGTCCCGCGCCATCCGGCCGACCAGGCCGAACCGGTTGACCTGCCGGGGAATCGCCTCCGGGTCGGCCAGCAGCATCACCACGCTGGCCCCGCCGAGCCGGGCCCGGTCGATGCTCACCGAGCCGTTGGCCTGCAACGCGACCCGCTTGGCGATGTCCAGCCCCAGCCCGGTGGAGCCCTGGTCGCTGGCGCCCCGGCGCAGCGCCCGGTCCGGGTCGGTGATGCCGGGGCCGGCGTCGTCGATCCGGATCGCCACCCAGCCGTCCCGCCGGCTCACCGCGACCTCGAACGCGGTGCCCTGCGGGGTGTAGCGGAAGACGTTGCCGATCACCGCGTCCAGCGCGGCGGCCAGCTCGGCCCGGGGCACCGGCGCCGGGATCCGCAACTGCGCCCCGACCACCCGGTGCGGCCGGTTCTGGTCGCCGGCGAGGGCCGACCAGAAGACCAACCGGTCCCGGACCACCTCGCTGACGTCGCAGGTCGCCGGGCCGGTCTCCTGGCTGACCGCCTTGCGGGTGGTCGTGATCAGCTGGTCGACCTCGCCCTCCAGGGTGACGATGGCCTGCCGGATCCGCCGGATGCCGCGGCGGCGGTCCAGCTCCGCCTCGCTGAACGTGCCGATGCTGGTGTCGTCGGACTCCAGCGCCTCGGCGTCCAGCCGTAGCGCGGTCAGCGGGGTCCGCAGCCGGTGCGACAGGTCGGCGACGAGTTCCCGCTCGTCGGCGCGGAGCGCGACCAGCCGCTCCGCCATCCGGTTGAACGCGTGCCCGGCCTCGGCCAGCTCGCGCGGCCCGGTCGGCTCGACCCGGACGCCCAGCTCGCCGTCGCCCACCGCGAGGGCCGCCTTCACCAGCTCGCCGGTGGCGTCGACGGCCCGGGCGGCCACCCGGTCGACCACGATCACCGAGGCCCCGACCAGCGCCACCGCCACGGCGAGCAGCAGCAGCCACCGCCCGCCGGCACCCTCGTCGAGCACGTCGTCGGGGACGAAGACCTCCACCACGGCGACCCGGTCGCCGAGCACCACCGGGTCCAGCCGGAGCACGCCGCCGGGCACGTCGGTGACCACCGAGCGCCGCTCGGCGGCGGCCCGGTCCAGCGCCGCCGCGTCGGCGCGGCCCGCGCCCTCGTCGGCCCCGATCCCGTGTACGACGGGCCGCAGCGCCGGGTCGTCGCCGCTGGCCGCGACGGCCCGCCGGACGATCTCCGGGTCGGTGCTGACCGCGAGCGCCCCGGTGACCAGCGCGCTGCGCCGGGCCGCGTCGGCCAGCGTCTCCTCCCGCGCCTGGTCGGACAGGGTGATCCCGAGCGGAATGAGGAAGGCGAGCGCGACGAGGCTGCCCATGCCGGCCGTGAGCCAGGCCAGCGCGGGCCTCAGTCCGGCGCCACCAGCCGGAAGCCGACCCCCCGCACGGTGCGCAGGTAGCGCGGCTTCGCCGCGGACTCGCCCATTTTGCGGCGCAGCCAGTAGAGGTGAACGTCGATGGTCTGGTCCTCGCCGACCGAGGGCTGCCGCCATACCTCCTCCAAGAGTTCCCGCCGGGACACTACCCGGCCGGGACGTGCGGCGAGATACGCCAGCAGGTCGAATTCCTTGCGGGTCAGGGCCAGTGCCTCGCCGTCCAGCACCGCGCTGCGCTCGCCCACGTCGACCCGCAGGCCGCCGACCGTGTGCACGGCCGGCTGGACGGTCCGGCTGGCCCGGCCGGCGCGGCGCAGCACCGTGGTGATCCGGGCGTCCAGGTGGGCGCCGGTGAACGGCTTGACCATGTAGTCGTCGGCGCCCGCGCGGAGCAGCCGGACCACCGACTGCTCGTCGTCCCGGGCGGTGGCGATGATGATCGGCACGTCGGTGATCCCGCGCAGCATCCGCAGCGCGTCGGAGCCGTCCAGGTCGGGCAGGCCGAGGTCGAGCACCACCAGGTCGGGCGTCTCGGCGGCCACCCGGCGCAGCGCGTCCAGCGCCGTGCCGACGGCGTGCACCGCGTGTCCCCGGTCGGTGAGGGACCGCAGCATCGCGCCGCGGACGACGTGATCGTCTTCGACCAGGAGGACGGTTGCCACGTCAGCACCGTACTCGCCGTGGCAAGTTGATCGCGTTGCGGCGCTCCTGGGAACCGGGCAAGCTGGGACGACGATGACGTTCACTCTCTTCCCCGACACCCGCCTCACGCTCGCCCGCGACTCGCTGGCCGGCCTCTCGGTCGGCGACGCCCTCGGCTCCCAGTTCTTCGTGCCCGGCCGACACCCGAACGACCTCGCCGCCGGACGGCTGCCCGCGCCGCCCTGGCAGTGGACCGACGACACCGAGATGGCCTGCTCGGTGCTGGCCGCGCTGAGCGAGGCCGGCCGGATCGACCGGGACGCCCTGGCTCTCGCCTTCGCGCAGCGGTGCGAGCCCTACCGGGGCTACGGCCCGGGGGCGGTCACCATCCTGCGCCTCATCCGGACCGGCACGCCGTGGCCGGTGGCGGCCGCGTCCGCGTTCGACGGGCAGGGCTCCTGCGGCAACGGCGCGGCCATGCGGGTGGCCCCGCTCGGCGCCTGGTACGCAGACTCCACCCGGCGCGCCGCCGACCAGGCCCGCGCCTCCGCCGAGGTGACCCACGCCCATCCGGAGGGGATCGCCGGGGCGGTCGGGGTGGCGGTCGGCGCCTCGCTGGCCGCCCGGGCCCGGCTGAACGGGGACCGGCCCGAGCCGGCCCGGCTGCTCACCGCGGTGACCGGCGCCCTGGACCCCGCCGGCGACGTGCACCGGGGCGTACGCCGGGCCGTCGCGCTGCTCGGCCACCCGGCGGGCGAGGTGGCCGAGGCGCTGGGCAACGGCTCCCGGGTGACCGCCCAGGACACCGTGCCGTTCTGCCTCTGGGTCGCCGCCACCCACCTGCACGACTACCCGGCCGCGATCCGCGCCTGTGTCGAGGCGGGCGGCGACGTGGACACCACGGCGGCGATCGTCGGCGGCGTGGTGGCCGCCCACACCGGGGTCGGCACCCCGGGCGGCGTCCCGGACGGCTGGCTCGCCGCCCGCGAACCCCTCCCGGCCTGGCTCGCCGCCCCCGCCTGACCACCACCGCTCCCGGCAGGCCGCCGGCGCCCTCAGCGGGCCGACGTGGAGGTCAGGGGTGCGGTGCGGTCGGCCGTGGGGCAGTCCTCGGCTTCCGCTGCCGGCTGGCGGGGATCGTCGCCGGCGGAAGAGTCCGGTGGGAGGGCGAGGGTGTCGCGCCGGCGGCGGCTGAGCAGCCAGCCGAGCGCCACGCCGCCGCCCAGCCCGGCCAGCAGCCCGCCGCCCAGCAGCAGGTCCGCGCTCGGTCCGTCGTCGTCGGCCCGGACCGGTGCGGCCGCCTCGGCCGGCGCCTCGGCGACCGGCTCGCCGTGGCCGGCGTGCGCGGCGGCGCCCGGCGGCGGAGGCAGCAGGGTCACCGTCGGGGCGGGATGCGCGCCGCCGGGCGGGTCGGTCCAGCGGACCACGGTGCCGTCGGCGTACGTCTGGATCACCGAAAAGGTCAGCCGGTCGGTGGCCGGCATCGGGCCCATGCCGAGCGAGAGCCGGGCCGGTCCGGTGGTGCCCGGCATCCGGATCCAGGTCACCGCGTCGGTCACCTGGTCCAGCTCGGGGGCGTGGATCCCGGCGACCGGGCGGTCGAGGGTGCGGGTGGTGATGGTCGGCGCCCAGTCCGGCACGGAGAGCGGATAGACCTCGCCGATCGGGGCGTCCGCGGGCATCCGCAGCTCGATCCGGCTGGTCCGGCTGCCGGCCCGCTCCTCGGGCAGCACCACGGCCAGTTCGATGGCGTCGCCCTGGTGCACCTGGGCCGGGGAGGTCGTGAGGGTCACCTCGGCGGCGCTCGCGGCGGCGGGCCAGCCCAGCGTGCCGCCGAGCGCGGCGGCCAGCAGCGCCGTCGCCCACCACCGGCCCCGACGGGTCATCGTCATGGTCGTCCCCATCCGTGTCGACGCGGCCGGCAACCGGCTCCGGCCTCACCCGGTAGTTCGGGCGCGCGGGCGGAAAGGTTCAACGGGGGACGGAATCGATCGGTCGGGGGAGCGCGGCGTCCCCGACGGTGCGGGTCGGGGCGACCGATAGCATCGCAGGGGCCGGTACCCGGCACATCCGAACCCGTCGACGACAGGAGTCACCGTGTCCGCACCCCGTACCCCGATCGTGGCCGACCCCGTCGTCGTCGCCGCCGGGACGACGGCGGCCGACGCGGTGGCCGCGGCCGGGCTGCCGATGAGCGGCCCGAAGGCGATCGTGGTGGTCCGCGACCCGCAGGGCGTGCTGCGCGACCTGGACTGGAAGCCGGCCGAGGAGGTCGCGGTCGAGCCGGTCGCCCTCGACAGCCCGGACGGGCTGAACGTGCTGCGCCACTCCACCGCGCACGTGCTGGCCCAGGCCGTGCAGGACGTGTTCCCGGAGGCCAAGCTCGGCATCGGCCCGCCGATCGAGAACGGCTTCTACTACGACTTCCAGGTGGCCAAGCCGTTCCAGCCGGACGACCTGGCGAAGCTCGAGAAGCGGATGCAGGAGATCGTCAAGTCCGGGCAGCGGTTCCGCCGGCGCCGCTTCAACAGCCTGGACGAGGCGCGCGGCGAGCTGGCCGCCGAGCCGTTCAAGATGGAGCTGATCGAGGTCAAGGGGGAGGGGCTGGACTCCTCCGAGGTGATGGAGGTGGGCGGCGGCGAGCTGACCATCTACGACAACCTCGCCGCCAACGAGGACAAGGTCTGCTGGTCGGACCTGTGCCGCGGCCCGCACCTGCCGAACACCCGGCTGATCGGCGCGTTCAAGCTGATGCGCTCGGCCGCCGCCTACTGGCGGGGCTCGGAGAAGAACCCGCAGCTCCAGCGGGTCTACGGCACCGCGTGGCCGACCCGGGACGAGCTGAAGGCGTACCTGAGGCTGCTGGAGGAGGCCGCCCGGCGCGACCACCGCAAGCTCGGCGCGGACCTGGACCTGTTCAGCTTCCCCGACGAGATCGGCTCCGGCCTGGCGGTCTTCCACCCCAAGGGTGGCGTGCTCAAGCGGGTCATGGAGGACTACGTCCGGACCCGCCACATCGAGGAGGGCTTCCAGTACGTCGGGACCCCGCACATCTCGAAGGAAGGGCTCTTCCACACCTCGGGCCACCTGCCCTACTACGCCGACGGCATGTACCCGCCCATGGAGCTCGAGGGCGCGGACTACTACCTCAAGGCCATGAACTGCCCGATGCACAACCTGATCTACCGGTCGCGCGGGCGGTCCTACCGTGAGCTGCCGATGCGGCTGTTCGAGTTCGGCTCGGTCTACCGCTACGAGAAGTCGGGCGTGGTCCACGGGCTGACCCGGGTGCGCGGCCTGACCCAGGACGACTCGCACTCCTACTGCACCCGGGAGCAGGCGCCGGCCGAGATCAAGCACCTGCTGAACTTCGTGCTGAGCCTGCTCAAGGACTTCGGCATCGACGACTTCTACCTGGAGCTGTCGACCCGCGACGAGGCCCGGCTCGACAAGTTCGTCGGGTCCGACGAGGACTGGGCGACGGCCACCGCGGTGCTGGAGCAGTGCGCCCGGGAGACCGGGCTGGACCTGGTGCCGGATCCGGGTGGCGCGGCCTTCTACGGCCCGAAAATCTCCGTGCAGGCCAAGGACGCCATCGGCCGCACCTGGCAGCTGTCGACCATCCAGTACGACTTCAACCAGCCGAAGGGCTTCGGGCTGGAGTACCAGGCGGCCGACGGCACGCGGCAGCAGCCCGTCATGATCCACTGCGCCAAGTTCGGCTCGATCGAGCGGTTCATCGGCGTGCTCACCGAGCACTACGCGGGCGCGTTCCCCGCCTGGCTCGCCCCCGTGCAGGTGGTCGGCATCCCGATCCGCGAGGACCACACCGACTACCTCCAGGACTTCGTCAGCACGCTGCGCAAGAAGGGCATCCGGGCCGAGGTCGACGCGGGTGACGACCGGATGCAGAAGAAGATCCGCAACGCCCAGCAGCAGAAGATCCCGTTCATGGTGATCGCCGGGGACGACGACGTTGCCGCCGGCACGGTCTCCTTCCGCTACCGGGACGGGTCACAGCGCAACGGCGTGCCGATCGAGGAGGCGGTGGCCCACGTGCGGGAGGTCGCCGAGTCGCGGACCAATTCCGGCCCGTCGGCGGAGGGCACGCCCAACACCTGAGCCACCGTCGCCGGCCCGGCCAGCCGGGTGGGATCCGCCGCGGTGACCGTAGGATCGGCGTGTGACTGGGGCGGAACGGCACTTCGACGACGGCGTCGGCGGCGGCGGTGACAACGGTCTGGCGGACGGGCTGGAGCGGCTCTGGACGCCGCACCGGATGACCTACATCTCGGGCGAGGACCGGCCCGAGGGCGGGTACGAGAAGCCGACCGGCTGCCCGTTCTGCCTCGCCCCCGGCCTGCCGCCGGACCAGAGTCTGGTGGTGGCCCGGGGCGAGCACGTCTTCGCGGTGCTCAACCTCTACCCCTACAACCCGGGGCACCTGCTGGTCTGCCCCTACCGGCACGTGGCGGACTACACCGAGCTGGACGTGCCGGAGACCGCCGAGCTGGCCGTCTTCACGAAGGACGCCATGCGGGTGGTCCGGCACGTCTCCAACGCGCACGGCTTCAACCTGGGCATGAACCAGGGCGGTGTGGCCGGCGCGGGCATCGCCGCGCACCTGCACCAGCACGTGGTGCCGCGCTGGGGCGGCGACGCCAACTTCATGCCGGTGATCGGCCGCACCAAGGTGCTGCCGCAACTGCTCGCCGACACCCGGGACCTGCTCGCCAAGGCCTGGCCGGCCTGACGGCCGCGGGCGCACCCCGCCCCGCGCCCGACAGTACGATCTTGCGCATGGCCCTGCTGCACCGCGCGGAACTGCGCCCCTCGAAGCTCGACCTGCTCGCCGCCTGGCTGCCCGGCCGGCCCTGGTTCGCCGGCGCCGCGGGCGCGGAGGTCACCCGGGTGGCGGCCTACCGGTTCGACGACCCGGCCGGCGAGGTCGGCATCGAGACCATGCTGGTCCGGTCCGGGGACGGGCCCGTCCTCCAGGTGCCGCTCACCTACCGCGCCGCCCCGCTGGCCGGCGCCGACCGCTGGCTGGTCGGCACCACCGAGCACTCCGTGCTCGGCCCGCGCTGGGTCTACGACGCCTGCGGTGACCCGGTCTACCCGCCCGCCCTGGCCGCCGCCGTCCTCGCCGACGCCGGGCAGGCGGAGGAGTACTTCGAGGTCGACGGCCGCCGCGAGGTGCGTGCGCCGAGCATGACCCTGACCGGCGCCCGGACCGGCAACCCGCCGGCGTTCGACCTGGTCGACGAGGTGGTTGACGGTGACCCGACGCTGATCCGCGCCGGCGACGCGGAGCTGGCCCTGGTCCGCCGGCCGGCCCCCGCCGACGCCCCGGCGCCGGCCCGGCTGACGGGCTCCTGGGCAGGGCAGGCCGACCCGGTGCTGCTGGCGTACGCCCGCTGACCGTCCGCCGGTCGGCCCGGGACCCGGGGTGAGGATGCCGCCCACCGGTCGCGGGAAGGTGGCAGGATGCGGCGATGGCAGTCAGCACGCGGCCGTTGGGCCGCAGCGGCATCGCGGTCAGCGCCCTTGGCATGGGCTGCTGGGCGATCGGCGGCCCGTGGGCCGAGGGCTCCCGACCGCTGGGCTGGGGTGTCGTGGACGACGACGAGTCGATCCGGGCGGTCCGCCGCGCCCTCGACCTCGGGGTGACCCTCTTCGACACGGCCGACACCTACGGCGCCGGGCACGGCGAGCGGATCCTCGGCCGGGCCCTCGCGGGCCGTCGCGACGAGGCGGTGATCGCCACCAAGTGGGGCTACACCTTCGACGAGCGGACCCGGCAGGCCACCGGGGAGGACGCCTCGCCGGAGTACCTGCGGCGGGCGGTCGTGGACTCGTTGCGCCGGCTGGACACCGACCGGATCGACCTCTACCAGCTGCACCTGGCCGACCTGCCGGTGCCCCGGGCCGAGGCGCTGATCGGCACCCTGGAGGACCTGGTGGCCGACGGCCTGATCCGGGCGTACGGCTGGAGCACCGACCGGGCCGACCGGGCGGCCGCCTTCGCCCAGGTCGCCCGGGGCGCCGCCGCCGTGCAGCACGGCCTGTCGGTGCTCCGGGACGCCCCCGCCATGCTGGCCGCCTGCGAGAAGCACGACCTGGCCAGCCTGGCCCGGGGACCGCTCGGGATGGGCCTGCTCACGGGCAAGTACACCCCGGAGTCCACGCTGCCCCGCGACGACGTGCGCGGCACCGCCCCGAACTGGCTGGAGTGGTTCCGCAGCGGCCGGCCCGCCCCGGAGTGGCTGCGCCGGGTCGCCGCCGTCCGCGGCGCCCTGACCGCCGACGGGCGGACCCTCGCGCAGGGCGCGCTCGGGTGGATCTGGGCGCGCAGCGGCCGGGCCGTGCCGATCCCGGGCGCCCGCACGGTCGCCCAGGTGGAGGAGAACACCGCCGCGCTGGCCCGGGGCCCGCTCGCTGCCGACCAGTTCGCCGAGGTGGAGCGCCAGCTCGCCGCCCTGCGCGCGGCCGCCCTGCGCGACGCCGACCGCCCGCACTGGCCCATGCCGCCCGTCCCCGCCGCCCGCCCCTGACCGCGCCACCCCCCCGCCGCCTCGCCCCGCCCCCTCGCCCCGCTCCGGCGATCATGGAGTTGTGGCACCGCCGAAATCGGTCTCAATTGGATGAATGGGGAACCACAACTCCATGATCGGCGCAGGCGGTTGCGGGGGACGTGGCGCGCGTCAGGAGCGGCCGCCGGCCTCCTTGCGGACCTGCTCGGCGAGGTGGGCCGGCATCGGCTCGTAGCGGGCGAACTCGCGGCGGAAGGTGCCGGTGCCGGCGGTCATCGAGCGCAGCTCGACGGCGTAGCGCAGCAGTTCGGTGGCGGGGACCTCGGCGCGGACCAGGGTGCGGCCCTCGGCGTCCGGGTCCGGCTCGGTGCCGAGCACCCGGCCGCGCCGGCCGGACAGGTCGCCCATCACGGCGCCCACCGACTGGTCGGACACCCGGACGGTCACCTCGTCGACCGGCTCCAGCAGCGTCGGCTGCCCCTTCTCGGCGGCGTCCCGCAGGGCCAGCGCGCCCGCGGTCTGGAACGCCGCGTCGGAGGAGTCCACGCTGTGCGCCTTGCCGTCGAAGAGGGTGACCCGCAGGTCCACCACCGGGTAGCCGCCGACCAGGCCGCGCTCCATCTGCGCCCGGACGCCCTTCTCCACCGACGGGATGTAGTTGTGGGGGACCGCGCCGCCCACCACCTTGTCAACGAACTCGAAGCCGGTGCCCCGGGGCAGCGGCGTGACCTCGATGTCGCAGACCGCGTACTGGCCGTGGCCGCCGGACTGCTTGACGTGCCGGCCGTGGCCCTTGGCGGCGGCCGTGAACGTCTCGCGCAGCGCCACCCGGACCGGCTCGGTCTCCAGCTCCACCCCGCCGGCGCGCAGCCGGTCGAGCACCACGTCGGCGTGCGCCTCGCCCATGCACCAGAGCACCAGCTGGTGGGTCTCGGCGTTGCGGTCCAGCCGCAGCGTCGGGTCACCGGCGACCAGCCTGCCCAGGTTGCGGGCCAGGGCGTCCTCGTCGGCCCGGCTCTTCGCCACGATGGCCACCGGCAGCAGCGGCTCCGGCATCTCCCACGGGGCGATGAGCAGCGGGTCCTCCTTGGCGGAGATGGTGTCGCCGGTCTCCGCGCTGCCCGACTTGGTGATCGCGCAGATGTCGCCGGCCACCGCGGTGGTCACCTCGCGCAGCGTCGCGCCGAGCGGGCTGTAGATGTGGCCGACCCGCTCGTCGGCGTCGTGGTCGGGGTGGCCGCGCTCGGCCATGCCGTGGCCGGACACGTGGATGACCTGGTCGGGGCGGAGGGTGCCGGAGAAGACCCGGACCAGGGAGACCCGACCGACGTGCCGGTCCACTGTCGTCTTGACCACCTCGGCGACCAGCGGCCCGTCGGGGTCGCAGGCCAGCGGCGGCCGGGGCGAGCCGTCCACCCCGGTGACCGCGGGCAGTTCGTGCTCCAGCGGCGACGGGAACGCCGCCACCAGGCCGTCCAGCAGCACGTCCAGGCCGACGCCGGTCTCCGCGCAGACCGGCACCACCGGGTAGAAGTGGCCGCGGGCGACCGCCGTCTCCAGGTCGGTGATGAGCACCTCGGTGTCGATCTCCTCGCCGCCGAGGTAGCGGTCCATGAGGGTCTCGTCCTCGCTCTCCGCGATGATCCCCTCGATCAGCTCGTTGCGGGACTCCAGGATGGCGGGCAGGTGCTCCGGGTCCGGCTCGCGCACGGCCGCCGGCAGGCCCTGGGAGTAGTCGAAGACCCGCCGGGTGATCAGCCCCATCAGGCCGGCGACCGACTCGCCGTCGTCGCCCAGCATCGGCAGGTAGAGCGGGAGCACGTTGTCGCCGAAGACCCGCTGGCAGAGCGCCACCGCCTCGTCGAAGTCGCCGCGCGGGTGGTCCAGCCGGGTCACCGCGACGGCGCGGGGCATGTCCACCGCGGCGCACTCCTCCCAGAGCGCGGCGGTGGCCGCGTCCATGCCGTCGACGGCGGAGACCACGAACAGCGCCGCGTCGGCGGCCCGCAGCCCGGCCCGCAACTCGCCGACGAAGTCGCCGTACCCGGGCGTGTCCAGAAGGTTGACCTTGACGTCGTGGTGCAGCAGCGGGGCGCAGGCCAGGCTCACCGAGCGCTGCTGGCGTACGGCGGCGGGGTCGTGGTCGCAGACCGTGGTGCCGTCGGTGACGCTGCCGGCCCGGCCGATCGTGCCGCTGGCCGCGAGCAGCGCCTCGACCAGGGTCGTCTTGCCCGCTCCGGAGTGCCCGACGAGCACCACGTTGCGAACCCTGCCGGGCTCGGTCACCACCGGCGCGCCGCCGGTGACACCCTTCTCCTGATTCTTCTGCGCCATCGCGGCGCACCTCCCTCAACCGGTGGTGGTGGCGACCGCCGCGCGCGACGGGGAAGCGGCCCCGGGCGGGCACCGCGGCGATATCTTCCGGTGATCTCCTGGACGACGGGTACGCGGACGGGTGACCCGGTGAACTGGCTCACCTCCCACGCTCGATCTCACACCCGTAACCGGGCCGGCACAAGTGTGCCTGGCGGGTCGGGACGACCGGCTGTGTTCCCGCCGGCTGCCGGCCGTTATCGTGGGACCGCCATGGCGAAGATCTTCCAAGTGACGGCCCGCGCGGGCATGACCCGCGTCGTGGAGCCGGTCGCGCGCGGCCTGCTCCGCGCCGGCGTGTCCCCCAACGCGGTCACCGTGACCGGCACCGTCGGCGTGCTCGTCGGCGCGCTCGGCTTCGGCGCCCGCGGCCATCTGGTCGCCGGCGCGCTGATCGTCACGGTCTTCGCGCTCACCGACCTGCTCGACGGCACGATGGCCCGGATGAGCGGCGGCTCCACCCGGTTCGGTGCCTTCCTCGACTCGAGCATGGACCGGATCGCCGACAGCGCGGTCTTCGGCGCGGTCGCCTACTGGCTGGCCACCGAGCACGAGTATTCCGGCGTGGCCGCCGCGCTGCTCTGCCTGGCCGCCGGCGGGCTGGTCTCCTACGTCAAGGCCCGCGCCGAAGGGCTCGGGATGACCGCCAACGTGGGCATCGCCGAGCGCACCGAGCGGCTGCTGATCGTCGGAGTGGGCGGCCTGCTCACCGGCCTCGGCGTCGACCCGGCCCTGGAGATCGCGCTCTGGCTGCTCGCCGCCGTCTCCATCTTCACGGTCGGGCAGCGGATGGCCCATGTGTACCGGCAGGCGCAGCTGGTCGGCCGGGAGTGAACCTCACCGAGGCGGGCTACGTCGCCGGCTGGCGCCTGGTCCGCGCGCTGCCCCGGCCCGTGGTCGCCGCCGCCTTCCGGGCGGGCGCCGACCGCGCCCACCGCAGGGGCGGCAAGGGTACGTCCCGGCTGCGTGCCAACCTGCGCCGGGTGGTCGGCCCCGAGCTGCCCGAGGCGGAGCTGGACGAGCTGGTCCGCGCCGGCCTGCGGTCGTACGCCCGGTACTGGCTGGAGGCGTTCCGGCTGCCCAGCCTGAGCCGGCAGCAGATCCTCGCCGGGTTCCACCTCGACGGCCAGGAGAAGCTCGCCGCCGACGTGGCGGCCGGCCGGGGCGCGGTGGTCGCGCTGCCGCACGCCGGCAACTGGGACGCCGCCGGCGCCTGGGTGGCCGCCAACGGCTGGCCGATCACCACGGTCGCCGAACGGCTCGCGGAGGGCGTCTACGAACGCTTCCTCGCCTTCCGGCAGGGCCTCGGCATGGAGATCCTGCCCACCTCCGGCGGCGACCGGCCGGCGTTCGACGTGCTGGTGGACCGGCTGCGGGCCGGCGCCGTGGTGCCGCTGCTCGCCGACCGGGACCTCTCCGCGCGGGGCGTCGAGGTGGAGTTCTTCGGCGGCCGCACCCGGATGCCGCCCGGTCCGGCCCTGCTGGCGCTGCGCACCGGCGCGCCGCTCTACGTGGCCTCGCTGTGGTACGAGCCGGACGGGGCCCGGGCCGCCCTCGAGGGCCCGCTGGAGCTGCCCGAGGAGGACAGCGCCCCGCTGGACGCCCGGGTGCGCGCGGTGACGCAGCGGATTGCCGACGGTCTGGCGGCGGGCATCGCCCGGCATCCGGAAGACTGGCACATGTTGCAGCGGATGTGGCTGGACCAGCGCACGGACGGCACGCCGGCACAGCCGCCGGCCATCAGCGGGACGATCTGAGGGAGCGGGGCGCAATGCGGATCGGCATCGTGTGCCCGTACTCCTTCGACGTCCCGGGCGGGGTGCAGAACCACGTCATGGACCTGGCCGAGGCGCTGCTCGGGCTCGGCCACGAGGTGAGCGTGCTGGCCCCGGCCGACGAGGACTCGCCGCTGCCGCCGTACGTGGTGTCGGCCGGCCGGGCGGTGCCGCTGCCGTACAACGGCTCGGTGGCCCGGATCGCCTTCGGCCCGGTCTCCACGGCCCGGGTGCGGCGCTGGATCACCCGCGGCGACTTCGACGTGCTGCACGTCC
The DNA here is from genome assembly GCF_040610095.1 of Micromonospora sp. NPDC004540. Classification (NCBI taxonomy): domain Bacteria; kingdom Bacillati; phylum Actinomycetota; class Actinomycetes; order Micromonosporales; family Micromonosporaceae; genus Micromonospora; species Micromonospora sp. NPDC004540. The sequence goes on along the minus strand of NZ_JBEXLR010000037.1, from coordinate 18,362 downwards.
ACGAGCCGCTCACCCCCAGCCTGTCGATGCTCGCCGTGCTCTGCGCCCGGGGTCCGGTGGTGGCCACCTTCCACACCGCGATGACCCGGTCCCGGGTGCTCTCCGCCGCGCAGGGGGTGCTCCAGATCCTCCTCGAACGGATCACCGCCCGGATCGCGGTGAGCGCCCTGGCCCGCAAGGTGCAGGTCGAGCACATGGACGGCGGCGCCGTGGAGATCCCCAACGGGGTGGCGGTGGCGAAGTTCGCCGGCGTCGAGCCGCTGCCCGGCTGGCCGGGGGAGTGTGCGCCGGGCTCCGGCGGGACGCTCGGTTTCCTGGGCCGGTTCACCGAGCCCCGCAAGGGCTTCCCGATCCTGCGGGACGCCTTCGTCGCGCTCGCCCCGCACCGCCCCGGCCTGCGCCTGCTGGTGGCCGGGCCCGGCGACGCCGACGACCTCTACGGGCAGTTCCCGGCCGCGCTGCGGGACCGGGTCACCTTCCTCGGCATGGTCTCCGAGGCGGACAAACCTCGCATGCTGCGCAGCCTGCACCTGTACGTCGCGCCGAACACCGGCGGGGAGTCCTTCGGGATGATCCTCACCGAGGCGCTGGCCGCCGGCACCACCGTGGTGGCCAGCGACCTGGACGCGTTCCGCCGGGTGCTGGACGGCGGGCGGGCCGGCCGGCTCTTCCCGACCGGCGACGCGGCGGCGCTGCGTACCGCCCTGGCCGACCTGCTGGACGACGCCGAGCAGCGGGCCGCGCTGACCGCCTGCGGCGACCAGGTGGTGGCGAATTTCGACTGGCCCGTGGTTGCCCGCCGGGTTCTGGAGGTATACGCAGCGGCGATCGAGGCCACCGACGGCCGGGTCATGGACCAGGAATGGGCGGGGCTGGGCTGAACCCGGTGGCCGGTGGGGCCGCTGTGACGAGCGCGTCGACCGGTGCCCGCGCGGACCGGGCGGGATGAGGAGCAGCACTACGATGCCGGGCATGTGGTGGGTGGTGGGCGGAGTCCTGGTGCTCGGGCTGGCCTCGGCGTACCTGATCTGGACCGCCGGCCGGGTCGAGCGGCTGCAGACCCGCGCGGAGTCGGCGGCCCGGGCGCTCGACGCGCACCTGCTGCGCCGCGCGGCCGCCGCCGCGGTCCTGGCCGAACAGCGCTACGGCGTGGAGCTCTACGCGGCCGCCCGGATCGCCCTGGACGCCGTCCCCGACGAGCGGGAGGCCGCGGAGAACGACCTCACCCGGCAGCTGCGCACCGTGGAGCTGGACCCGGCGGACCCGGCCTGCGAGGCGGTGATCGCGGCCAGCCGGCGGCTGGCCCTGGCCCGGCAGGTGCACACCGACCTGGTCCGGGACGCCCGGTCGGCCCGCGGCCGCCCCCTGGTACGCCTGTTCCGGATGGGACGCGGGCGGGAGTGGCCCCGCTACTTCGACGTCGACGACCCCACGCTCACCCCGCGGGCGGACGTCCCCACCGGCTGAGCGGGCGGTGGCCCGACGCCGGTGACGCCGGCCACAGAGCAGGCCACCGGGGGTCTGATTGGCTGTCGGCCCGGCGTTGACCCCGTCGTAGCCTTCTGGCAGCCACCCCCAGAGCACGTCCAAGGAGCGATGACCCGTGCCCGAATCCACCTCCCCGAACAGCAACGCCAACCCGGTCGTCGGCACCGCCCGCGTCAAGCGGGGAATGGCCGAGATGCTCAAGGGCGGCGTGATCATGGACGTGGTCACCCCCGAGCAGGCCAAGATCGCCGAGGACGCGGGCGCGGTCGCCGTCATGGCGCTGGAGCGGGTGCCCGCCGACATCCGCGCCCAGGGCGGCGTCTCCCGGATGAGCGACCCGGACATGATCGACGGCATCATCAACGCGGTCTCCATCCCGGTGATGGCCAAGGCCCGGATCGGCCACTTCGTCGAGGCGCAGGTCCTCCAGTCCCTCGGTGTCGACTACGTCGACGAGTCCGAGGTGCTGACCCCGGCCGACTACGAGAACCACATCGACAAGTGGGCGTTCACCGTCCCCTTCGTCTGCGGCGCGACCAACCTGGGCGAGGCGCTGCGCCGGATCACCGAGGGCGCCGCCATGATCCGCTCGAAGGGCGAGGCCGGCACCGGTGACGTCTCCAACGCCACCACCCACATGCGCAAGATCCGCAAGGAGCTCCGCCGACTCCAGTCGCTGCCGGCCGACGAGCTGTTCGTCGCGGCCAAGGAGCTGCAGGCGCCGTACGAGCTGGTCAAGGAGGTCGCCGAGACCGGCAAGCTGCCGGTCGTGCTGTTCACCGCGGGCGGCATCGCCACCCCGGCGGACGCGGCCATGATGATGCAGCTCGGCGCCGAGGGCGTCTTCGTCGGCTCGGGCATCTTCAAGTCGGGCAACCCGGCCCAGCGCGCCGCCGCCATCGTGAAGGCCACCACCTTCCACGACGACCCGGACGTGCTGGCCAAGGTCTCCCGCGGCCTGGGCGAGGCGATGGTCGGCATCAACGTCGACGAGATCCCGCAGCCGCACCGGCTGGCCGAGCGCGGCTGGTGACGGCGACCGGACGGGGCCCGGCCCGGGCCCCGTCCGACGAGCGAGAGGAGCGAGGAGTGACCGCACCCGTCATCGGTGTGCTCGCCCTCCAAGGCGACGTGCGCGAGCACATCGCCGCCCTGGCCGGGGCCGGCGCGGACGCCCGTCCGGTGCGCCGCCCGGCCGAGCTGGACGCGGTCGACGGCCTGGTGATCCCGGGCGGGGAGTCGACCACCATGAGCAAGCTCGCCGACATCTTCGAGATGCGCGAGCCGATCGACAAGCGGATCGCCGGCGGCATGCCGGTGTACGGGTCCTGCGCCGGCATGATCATGCTGGCCACCGAGGTGCTCGACGGCCGCCCCGACCAGCGCGGCTTCGCCGGCATCGAGATGACCGTCCGGCGCAACGCGTTCGGCCGGCAGGTCGACTCGTTCGAGGCGCCGGTGGAGATCACCGGGGTCGAGGGCGAGCCCTTCCACGCGGTCTTCATCCGGGCCCCCTGGGTCGAGCGGGTCGGCGCGGGCGTCGAGGTGCTCGGCCGGGTCACTGAGGGGCCGGCCGCCGGCCGGATCGTCGCGGTCCGGCAGGGCCACCTGCTGGCCACCTCGTTCCACCCGGAACTCACCGGCGACCTGCGGCTGCACCGCTACTTCGTGGACCTGGTCCGGGCCGCCGCCTGAGGCGCTTTCCTCCTGGTTGCGACGCCGACGGGGCGTGTCTCCCGGGGGCCGGTCGGTCGCCCTCCGGTGCGGCCCCCGGTCACTCGGCCGGCCCCGTCACGGTGCCGGGTGTGACATGCGGGGACGCGACCTCGGTAGGATTGCCGCGGTTCGGCAGGGCTCACCGCCCGCCGCCGCCCCCCAGCCGACCGCCCGGCGGTCCCGGTTCGGCGCGGGCGCGGACAGTCGACGCAGGCGTGAGTCAACAGACGGAGGTATGAGATGTCCGGCCACTCAAAGTGGGCGACCACCAAGCACAAGAAGGCCGTCATCGACGCCAAGCGCGGCAAGATGTTCGCCAAGCTGATCAAGAACGTCGAGGTGGCGGCCCGGACCGGCGGCGGGGACCCCGCAGGTAACCCGACCCTCTACGACGCCATCCAGAAGGCGAAGAAGAACTCCGTCCCGAACGACAACATCGACCGCGCCGTCAAGCGCGGCTCCGGGCTGGAGGCCGGCGGCGCCGACTACCAGACGATCATGTACGAGGGCTACGGCCCGAACGGCGTCGCGCTGCTCATCGAGTGCCTCACCGACAACCGCAACCGCGCCGCCACCGAGGTGCGCACCGCGCTCACCCGCAACGGCGGCTCGTTCGCCGACGCCGGCTCGGTGTCGTACATGTTCTCCCGCAAGGGCGTGGTGATCGTCCCCAAGGCCGGCACCACCGAGGACGACGTGATGATGGCCGTGCTCGACGCGGGCGCCGAGGAGGTCAACGACCTCGGCGAGGCGTTCGAGGTGGTCTCCGAGCCGACCGACCTGATCCCGGTCCGCACCGCCCTGCAGGACGCCGGCATCGAGTACGAGTCGGCCGAGTCCTCCCTCGTCCCCAGCGTCAACGTGCCGCTGGACGAGGAGGGCGCGCGCAAGATCTTCAAGCTGATCGACGTGCTCGAGGACTGCGACGACGTGCAGAACGTCTACGCCAACTTCGACGTCTCCGACGAGGTCATGGCCGCCGTCGGCTGACCTCGACCGTACGCGCTTCGCGCCGGGCGACCTGGTCGCCCGGCGCGACGTCGTCTCCGGGTCAGCAGGAGGTGCCCTGCCGGAAGTTCCGCTCGACGAAGGACGCCGGCCCGACCTCGAAGTAGCCGGCACCGGGGCGGATCGGGTGGCCGGTGAACAGTTCGACCCGGGACCCGTACCGCACGAGGTACGCCTCGGCGTCGCCCGCGTCGTTGCGGATCAGCGCCCCGCGCCGCCCGTAGACGCGCTCCAGTTCGGCGAAGGACATGCCGACCGACGCGCCGGCCGGGGAGCGCGGCGGGACGGTGGCCGTGCCCACCGACACCAGCCGGCCGTTCCGGAAGGCCAGGAGGATCACCCCGGCCCAGGCCCCGGTCGCGCCGGCGTGCCGCACCCCGGCGCAGCCCGGCACGGTCCAGTCGATCAGGCCGGCCGCCGCGAGCCGGTCCAGCCGTGCGCCGATCCGGTACGGGCCGGTGCCCCGGACGCTGAGCACCTCGACCTGCGTGGCGGCCGATGGGCCGCCCAACGGCGCGCGGTCGGCGGTCGCCCGGGCCGCCGGGGCGCCGGCCGAGGCCGGGGCGGCCACGGTCATCGGGACGGCGGCGGTGAGGGCCAGCAGTCCGGCGAGGATGGTGGACGAGAGACGGTTCATGGCGGATCTCCTTCCGTGGGCTCTTCCTGCCCTGTTGGTCTCCGGCCGGGCCGGTTCGGTTCGTCGGGTTGCCGACCGTCCGGCCGGGCGACCGGAGGCGACGCCGGGATGCGGGGGGCCGGTAGGAGGCCCGGTCAGACCACCACCACGGTGATCGGGTACGTCCGGCCGTTCTGCGGGATGGTCACCACGACGGTGCCGGTCCGCACGAACCGGATGTCCACGACGCCGGCCTCGTAGCTGCGGGAGACCAGGTCCGTCCGGTCGACGGTGACCAGGCCCGGCCCGATGCCCCGGATGCGCAGGACGCCGCCGGTGGCGAGACACAGCGACTTCAGCAGCGCCAGTTCGGTCTCGGCGAGGACCAGGTCGTAGCGCACCGGGCCGAGGCACGCGCTCGGCGGGGTGGGCCGGGCCGTCCGGCTCCGCGTGGACGCGGACGGCGCGGAACTCCGGCTCGGCGGCGTGGCCGTCGACGGCCCAGGGGCCGTGGTGGGCGGCGCGGTGGCGACGGTGCTGGCCGCCGGGCTCGGCGGCCGGACCGGCAGCGGCGAGAGCGGACGATCGACGCAGGCCGGCACCCCGATCAGGACGGCCAGGACGGCGAGGGTGGTCAGGGCGGCGGCGCGCCGGCGGCTCCAGTGGGGCGGCTCACCCATCGGCCACAGCCCGGTGCGGGCGGTGGACGAGAGACGGTTCATGGCGAGTCTCCTTCTGTGAACTTTCTCGTGCCCTGTTGGTCTCCGGCCGGGCCGGTTCGGTTCGTCGGATTGCCGACCGTCCGGCCGGGCGACCAGGGGGCGACGCCGTCGGGACAGCCGCCGGCCGGGTGCGGCGTCTACCGTCGAGGGAAGGGCGGCCGGGTGACGATCGGCGGTGGTGATGGGATGACCGCGCCGACTCGGATCGGGGCCTACCGGGTGGAGCGGCTGCTCGGGGCGGGCTCCTTCGCCACGGTCTGGCTCGCGTACGACCCGGTGCTCGACGGCCGGGTGGCGATCAAGGTGCTGGCCGAGAACTGGAGCCACGACCTGCGGGTGCGGGAACGCTTCCTGGACGAGGCGCGTCTGCTGCGCCGGCTGGACCACGACCGCCTGGTCCGGGTGCACACCGTGGGCGAACTGCCCGACGGTCGCCCGTACGCCGTGCTGGCCTGGGCGGACGGCGGCAGCCTGCGGGACCGGCTGGCGCGGGGTCCGCTGCCGGCGGCCGCGGCCGTGACGCTGCTCGACGAGATCGCGGCGGGGGTCGCGGTGCTGCACCGGCACGGGGTGGTGCACCGCGACCTGACGCCCGGCAACATCCTCTTCCGGTCCGGGCCGGGCACCGAGCGCGTGCTCGTCGCCGACCTGGGGCTGGCCAAGGCGCTCGCCGCCGCCTCCGGGCTGACCGCCCGGGCGGGGACCCCCGGCTACATGGCGCCGGAGCAGGACGACCCGCTCGCGGTCGTCGACACCCGCGCGGACGTGTTCGGGCTGGGCCGCCTCGGCCTCCGGCTGCTCGGCGACGCCACGGTGCCGGCCGGCGCCCGGGAGGACCGACGGGCCGGCCCGGCGCTGCCGCGGCTGCGGGCCGGCGTGCCGCCCGGGGTGGCCGCGGTGCTCCGCACGGCCACCGCCGCCCGGCCGGCCGACCGCTACCCGGACGCCGAGGCGTTCCGGGCGGCCCTCCGGCACGCCGCGACGGCCGCCACCGGGCACGCGGCGACTGCCCCCGCCGGGCCTCCCGGCGGCGCTGGTTCGCAGCCGCCCCGGAGGCGGCGGCTCGCCGCCTCCGGGGCGGTCGCGATGGTGCTCGTCGCCCTGGGCGCCACCGCGGGCGACGCGGCCGGCCGCTCCCCGAGCGGCGCGGTGGGCCGCAGCGGCCCGCTCACGGTCGCTCTGCCGGCCGGCTGGCGGGCCGACGGCACCGGCTGGGCCGGGCAGTACGGCGACGACGGCGAGCTGGAGCCGGCGCTGGTGGTGTCACCGGACCCGGGCCGCTGGGCGGCGGACCCGGACGTGCCCGGCGCCTTCGTCGGCCTCTCCGCCGGCACAGCCCGCCGCACCACCCCGGAAGGCTTCCTCGCCGAACGCCCGCACGCGGACTGCGCCGCGGCGCCGGTGCGGCGCACCCGGCAGGGCGGCGTCGACTGGGTGGTCGCCGCGTTCGCCTGCCCCGGCGGCCGGCCGGTGATCGTCGAGGCCGCCGGGCGGGCCGCCGGCCCGGCCGGCCTGCTCTACGTGCAGCTCACCCCGCCACCGGGCAGCGGCCCGGACTTCGTCGACGCCCTGCTCGCCGGGGTGCGGGTCCGGTAGCCGCCCGGTCAGACCACCACCACGGTGATCGGGTAGGTCCGGCCGTTCTGCGGGATCGTCACCACGACGGTGCCGGTCCGCACGAACCGGATGTCCACGACGCCGGCCTCGTAGCTGCGGGAGACCAGGTCCGTCCGGTCGACGGTGACCAGGCCCGGCCCGATGCCCCGGATGCGCAGGACGCCGCCGGTGGCGAAACACAGCGACTTCACCAGGGCCAGCTCGGTCTCGGCGAGGACCAGGTCGTAGCGCACCGCGCCGAGACAGGCGCTCGGCAGCGCGGTCGACGCCGACGCGGCGGGCCGGGCCGTCCGGCTCCGGGTCGGCGCGGGCGGCGCGGGGCTCCGGCTCGACGGCGTGGCCGTCGACGGCCCCGGGGCGGTGGCGGTGGTGGGCGGCGCGGCGGCACCGACGGTGCTGGCCGCCGGGGCCGGCGGCCGGACCGGAAGCGGCGAGACCGGGCGGTCGGCGCAGGCCGACGCCCCGGCCAGGACGGCAAGGACGGCGAGGGCGGGGGCGGCGCGTCGACGCCTCCGGCGGGGCGGGTCAGCCATCGGACATCCGCTGCCGGACCTGCCGGCGGGCCTCGTGGATCCGGGACTTCACGGTCCCCTCCGGCAGGTCGAGCAGGCCGGCGATCTCGCGATAGCTCAGCCCGAGCACGTCCCGCAGGGTCACCGCCTCGGCCAGGTCGGGAGGGACCGCGTCGAGCGCGTCGAGCAGGTCGATCCGGGTGCCGGCCACCACGCTGGTCCGGCGGGGATCGGGCGGATCGGGCAGCGGCACGCCGCCGGCCTCCAGCTGCCAGCGCCGGCGCAGCACCCGGTAGGTGGAGCGCGCCCGGTTCGCGGTGAGCCGGTACAGCCAGGTGTGGAACGACGACCGCTCCTCGAACCGGGTGATCCCCCGGGCCAGCGCCAGCAGCGCGTCCTGGCAGGCGTCCTCGGCGTCCTGCCGGTGGGGCAGCAGGCGGGCGCACTGGCGCAGCACCTCGGGCCGCACGGCGACCAGCAGCGCGTCGAGGGCGTCCCGATCGCCGCGCGCGGCCGACCGGGCCAGCTCGTCGGTACCGTCCGGGAGAGGCATCAGCTCGTCCAGTGCTCGCCGGGTGGGCCGGGATTCCAGGCTATGCCCGCCGCCGCCCGGACGCACCGGCCGAGTCCGGCAGCCGACCCGACCACCCTGGCTCGACGCCTGTCACCGGGAAACCGGGCTGACCGGCCGGCCGCCGCGCCCGTACCCTGCCCGCATGCTCGTCCCCGACCTGCCGCTGCGCACCGAACGCCTGCTGCTGCGCGCCTTCACCCCCGGCGACCTGGCCGTCCTCCGCGACTACCGCGGCCGGCCCGAGGTCTGCCGGTTCCTCTACCACGAGCCCTACGACGACGCCGCCGCGCGGGCGGCCGTGGACCGGATGGTGCGGCGGACGGCGCTGCGCGCGCCGGGTGACGTGCTCAACCTGGCCCTGGTGCTGCCGGAGACCGGTGAGTTCGTCGGCGACGTGCTGCTCAGCTGGACCAGCGGCGAGCATCGGCAGGGCGAGATCGGCTATGTCGCCCACCCTGACCACACCGGCCGGGGCTACGTCACCGAGGCGGCCCGGGAGATGCTGCGGCTCGGCTTCGACGGCCTCGGGCTGCACCGGATCGTCGGCCGGCTGGACGCCCGCAACGCCGCCTCGGCCCGGGTGCTGGAGCGCCTCGGCATGCGCCGCGAGGCGCACCTGCGGGAGAACGAGTTCGTCAAGGGCGAGTGGACCGACGAGGCCGTGTACGCCCTGCTCGCCCGGGAGTGGCGGGCCCTGGTGGCGCGGGTCTGAGCCCCGCCGTACGCCAGCCGGCGCGCCCCCCGGTCGGGAGGGCGCGCCGGGCCGGCGGCGTTCAGTCGGCGGCCTTGCGGGCCTTGACCGCGCTGTCGATCACGTCCCAGACCACGACCACGGCGGTCACCACGGTGGCGATCTGGGCCACGTCCTCCGCACCGCCCTCCCGCAGCCAGGCGAAGCGCTCGATCAGCGCCGGATTGAGCAGCCGGTCGGTGAGCAGCAGCCAGACCAGCGGCACCGCGAACGACAGGTTGAGCACGGCGTTGACCGCGACCAGCGGCCAGGTCCACCGGCCGGCCCGGTACTTCGCGATCTCCAGCCCCATGGTGGCGACCAGCACCACGATCAGCGCCGGCAGCCAGAAGTTCCAGAGCGCCGGGTCGATCATCGCCAGCCGGGAGCCGTCCCCGGACAGCCAGGGCTGGAAGTGCTGCCAGGGCAGGAACGCGATGGCGATGAGCAGGAACACGATCGAGGCGCAGCTGTCGACCAGGGTGACCTGCCGCTCCCGGGTCTCCTCGGGCAGCTGGTCGACCGTCCACGCGGGCAGGTTCAGCGAGGTGTCGGTGCGCTCCAGCACGGCGAAGCACAGGGTGACCCAGAAGGCGATCTGCACCGCGGTCTGCAACCCGCTCGCGACGCCCGCGCCGATCGCCGCGCCCGGCTCGCCGCCGACCGTCGCCTTGACCACGCCGGTCACCACGCCGACGATCGCCGGGATGAAGGTGAGCAGCACCCGCAGCAGCCGCCACCAGACCAGGTAGTAGCGCGGGCCGATGAGCTGGAGGCGGCGGTCGGTGTAGCGGGCCGCGAGCTGCTCGGGGTTGCCCAGCTCGGTGAGCACCTCCCGCTCGGCGGCGCCGCGGTCCTGACCGCCGCCGGCCCGGTCGTCGATCATGTCCTCGATGGAGGCGCGCAGCTCGTCGGCGAGCTCCGTCCGGCGCTGTGTCGGCACGGCCCGCAGGGTGGCCGCGAGGTAACGGTCGGTCAGGGAGCTCATCTTCCCACTCCTTCGATCAGCTGGGTGACGGACGTGTGCACCGCGGTCAGGTCGTCGAGGAGGCGGCCCAGCACCGCTTCGCCCTCGTCACTGGTGCGGTAGAACTTGCGCGGCCGGCTCTCCTCGGTGTTCCACTCGCTGGTCAGCAGCCCCTGTTCCTCCAGCCGCCGGAGCAGGGGATAGAGGGTGTTGGCGTCGACCGGAAAACCGTGCGCCGCCAGCCGTTGCAGCAACGCGTAGCCGTAGTCGGGCCGGCGCAGGGCGACCAGGCTGGCCACCACCACCGTGCCGCGCCGCAGCTCCTGGAGATGGGTCCGCAGGACCTCCTCGCTCACCATGCATCACACGATACTGTGTGCCACACACTATACGCAAGCCGCACAGCATCGTGTGCGCCAGCACCATCGGCGCGGAGAGACCCCGGCCACCCTCGGCGCGGACGGTGGAGCCGGTCAGATCACCTCGGTAGGGTGGGTCGGTCGAGTCCGACGCAGCCTTGATCCACACCCCGGGGGGCGCCACGCATGGGCGATTCGTTCGCGCATCTGCACGTACACACCGAGTACTCGATGCTCGACGGGGCGGCCCGGCTCAAGGACCTCTTCGCCGAGGCGGAGCGGCTCGGCATGCCGGCGGTGGCGATGACCGACCACGGCAACATGCACGGCGCGAACGACTTCTACAAGCAGGCGATGGCCGTCGGGATCACCCCGATCCTCGGCGTCGAGGCGTACGTGGCGCCGGAGTCGCGCTTCCACAAGCAGCGGGTCAAGTGGGGCCGCCCGGAGCAGAAGAGCGACGACGTCTCCGGCAACGGCGCGATCACCCACATGACCATGTGGGCGCAGAACAAGGCCGGGCTGCACAACCTCTTCAAGCTCAACTCCCGCGCCTCGATGGAGGGTCACTACATCAAGTGGCCCCGGATGGACATGGAGCTGATCGCCGAGTACGCCGAGGGGATCATGGCGACCACGGGCTGCCCGTCCGGCGCGGTGCAGACCCGGCTGCGGCTCGGCCAGTTCGACGAGGCGCTCAAGGTCGCGGGTGCGTACCAGGACATCTTCGGCAGGGAGAACTACTTCCTCGAGCTGATGGACCACGGCCTCGACATCGAGAAGCGGGTCCGCGACGGGCTGACCGAGATCGGCCGGAAGCTCGCCATCCCGCCGGTGGTCACCAACGACTCGCACTACACGCGCGAGGAGCAGGCGGAGGCGCACGACGTGCTGCTCTGCGTGCAGACCGCCAGCAACATCGACGACCCCAACCGGTTCCGCCTCGAGGGCGGCGGCTACTACATCAAGTCGGCCGACCAGATGCGCGCGGTCAACACCTCGGAGCTCTGGCAGCAGGGTTGCCGCAACACCCTGCTGGTCGCCGAGAAGGTCGACCCGGCCGGGATGTTCGAGTTCCACAACCTGATGCCGCGGTTCCCGATCCCCGAGGGCGAGACCGAGGAGTCCTGGTTCCGCAAGGAGGCCTTCGCCGGGCTGGCCCGCCGCTTCCCGAACGGCATCCCGGAGGGGCACGTCGTCCAGGCGGAGTACGAGCTGGGCGTCATCATCCAGATGGGCTTCCCGTCCTACTTCCTCGTGGTCGCCGACTTCATCCAGTGGGCGAAGAGCCAGGGCATCGCGGTCGGCCCGGGCCGTGGCTCGGCCGCCGGCTCGCTGGTCGCGTACGCCCTCGGCATCACCGACCTGGACCCGATCCCGCACGGCCTGATCTTCGAGCGGTTCCTCAACCCCGAGCGCATCTCGATGCCGGACGTCGACATCGACTTCGACGAGCGCCGGCGCGGCGAGGTGATCCGCTACGTCACCGACAAGTGGGGCGAGGACAAGGTCGCGCAGATCGCCACCTTCGGCACCATCAAGGCGAAGGCCGCGATCAAGGACTCGGCCCGGGTGCTCGGCTACCCGTACGCGGTGGGCGACCGGATCACCAAGGCGATGCCGCCGGCGGTGATGGGCAAGGACATCCCGCTCTCCGGCATCTTCGACCCGAAGCACCCCCGCTACGCCGAGGCGGGCGAGATCCGCGGCCTCTACGAGTCCGACCCCGACGTCAAGAAGGTCATCGAGACCGCGAAGGGCATCGAGGGCCTGATCCGGCAGACCGGTGTGCACGCCGCCGGCGTCATCATGTCCGCCGAGCCGATCATCGACCACATCCCGCTGATGCGGCGGGACTCCGACGGCGTCATCATCACGCAGTTCGACTACCCGACCTGCGAGTCGCTCGGGCTGCTGAAGATGGACTTCCTCGGCCTGCGCAACCTCACGATCATCGACGACGCGGTCAAGAACATCCAGCTCAACCACAGCAAGGAGCTGGACCTGCTGGGCCTGCCGCTGGACGACAAGGCGGCCTACGAGCTGCTCGCCCGCGGCGACACGCTGGGCGTGTTCCAGCTCGACGGCGGGCCGATGCGCTCGCTGCTGCGGCTCATGAAGCCGGACAACTTCGAGGACATCTCCGCCGTGCTGGCGCTCTACCGGCCCGGCCCGATGGGCGTGGACTCGCACACCAACTACGCGCTGCGCAAGAACGGCCTCCAGGAGATCACCCCGATCCACCCAGAGTTGGAGGAGCCGCTGCGGGAGATCCTCGCGCCCACCTACGGCCTCATCGTCTATCAGGAGCAGGTGCAGCGCGCCGCGCAGATCCTCGCCGGCTACACGCTCGGCCAGGCCGACCTGCTGCGCCGGGCGATGGGCAAGAAGAAGAAGGAGATCCTCGACAAGGAGTTCATCCCGTTCCGCGACGGCTGCCGCGAGCGCGGCTACTCCGACGAGGCCATCCAGGCGGTGTGGGACGTCCTCGTCCCGTTCGCCGGCTATGCGTTCAACAAGGCGCACTCCGCCGCGTACGGCCTGGTGTCGTACTGGACCGCGTACCTCAAGGCGCACTACCCGGCCGAGTACATGGCGGCGCTGCTCACCTCGGTGGGCGACGACAAGGACAAGATGGCGCTCTACCTCTCCGAGTGCCGCCGGATGCGCATCCAGGTCCTCCCGCCGGACGTCAACACCTCGGCCGGGCCGTTCACGCCGGTCGGCGAGGACATCCGGTTCGGCCTGGCCGCGGTGCGCAACGTCGGCGCGAACGTGGTGGCGGCGATCATGCGGTGCCGGGAGGAGAAGGGCGAGTACGCCGACTTCTACGACTTCCTGTCCAAGGTGGACGCGGTGGCCTGCAACAAGAAGACCATCGAATCGCTCATCAAGGCGGGCGCCTTCGACTCGCTGCGGCACAGTCGCAAGGGCCTGCTCGCCGTGCACGCCGACGCCATCGACGCCTACGCCGACGTCAAGCGCAAGGAGGCCGTCGGCCAGTACGACCTGTTCGGCGCCGGCTTCGGTGACGTGGACACCGGCGGCAGCACCACGGTGATGCCGGTCATCGCCGAGGGGGAGTGGGACAAGCGGGACAAGCTCGCCTTCGAGCGCGAGATGCTCGGCCTGTACGTCTCCGACCACCCGCTCTTCGGCCTGGAGCACGTGCTCGGCGCGGCCGCCGACTGCACCATCCCGGCGCTCTCCGAGGAGGGCACCGTGCCCGACGGCGCGGTGGTCACCCTGGCCGGCATCCTCTCCGGCGTGCAGCGCCGGGTCACCAAGCAGGGCCGGGCCTGGGCCTCGGCCACCCTGGAGGACCTGGCCGGTGGGGTGGAGACGCTCTTCTTCCCCAACACCTACGAGGTGATCGGGCAGTACATCGCCGAGGACGCCATCGTGGTGGTGAAGGGGCGGGTGGACCGCCGCGACGACACGCCGCGCATCATGGCCATGGACATGCAGATGCCTGACATCAGCAGCAACCCGGCGAACAAGCCGGTCACCCTCACCATCCCGGTGCACCGCTGCACGCCGCCACTGGTGGAGAAGCTCAAGGAGACCCTGGTGCTGCACCCGGGCGACACCGAGGTGCACGTCAAGCTGCTCAACGGCGGCAAGGTCACCACACTGCGCCTCGGCCCGTTCCGGGTGGCGGCCACCACCGCGCTGATGGGCGACCTGAAGAGCGTCCTCGGCCCGGCCAACGTGAGCTGAGCCGCCGGCGGCTCAGCTCATAGCCGGTGCCCGCCCAGGACGTCGGCGGCGGCGTCGGAGGTCTCCAGCACCACGGTGTGGTAGCTCTCGATGCGCGACAGGATCGCGTCGCGGGGGCCGTCCCGCCAGGCGTCGCTGCCGTAGAAGGCCGCCTCCTGCTCGTCCCGCACCGCCAGGGACGGGAAACCCCGGATCAGGTACGCCTCCTCGTGGCCGTCCTCCCGGGCCAGGGACGCCCCGGCGGCCACCACCCGGATGCCGAAGCGGCCGAGCAGCGGCCCGGCCTCCTCCCGCATCACCCGGACGAACTCGTCGACCGTCCCGGGCTTCAGGCGATAGGTGCGGATCTCGAGAATCATCGACGACCTCCGGTGTGGCTGCGAGGCTGACGCTATCCGTCCCCGCCCCGCCGGATCCACCCCGATCGTCAGACCGGCCGGTATTCGACCTCGGGGCGGCCGGGTGTGCCGTAGCGGGGCGCGCGGACCGCGCGGTCGGCGGAGACCAGGTATTCCAGGTAGCGCCGGGCGGTCACCCGGGAGATGCCGGTGCGCCGGCCGACCTCGGTGGCGGAGAGCCCGCCGTCGCCCAGGGCGGCCAGCACGGTGTGCAGGGTCTGCTCGTCCAGGCCCTTGGGCAGGGTGTGCCGGGCCGCCCCGCGCAGGGTGGCGAACATGCGGTCCACCTCGTGCTGGGCGGCCACCTCGCCGTCGGCGAGAGCCTGCCGCCGGTACTCGGCGTACCGCTCGAGCTTGTCGCGGAAGGCGGCGAAGGTGAACGGCTTGAGCAGGTAGTGGGTCACCCCGAGGGACACCGCGGTGCGGACCACCGCGAGGTCCCGGGCCGAGGTCACCGCCAGCACGTCCACGCTGCTGCCCGCCGCCCGCAGGGCCCGGCACACGTCCAGGCCGTGCAGGTCGGGGAGGCGGAAGTCGAGCAGGACCAGGTCGACGTCCGCGCCGCCGCGCTGGCGCAGCGCCGCCATCGCGTCCCGCGCGGTGTGCACCACCCCGACCACCACGAACCCGGGCACCCGTTCGGTGTACGCCTTGTGCGCCTCGGCCAGCAGCGGCTCGTCCTCGACCACCAGCACCCGGACGTCGCTCATCGGGCCACCCGCTGGACCGGCAGCCGGACGGTGAACACGGTCTCCCCGTCGTCGGTGCGGGCGACCTCCGAGGCGCCGCCGTGCCGCCGGACCACCTGCCCGACCAGTGCCAGGCCGAGCCCCCGGCCGGCGCTCTTGGTGGACCAGCCGCGCCGGAACGCGTCCGCCACCCGGTCCGCGTCCAGCCCGGGACCGCTGTCGCCGACCCGGACCACCAACTCGTCCTCGGACGCGCCGACGAAGACCCGGACGCGGCGCGGCAGCGGGGCGCCGGCGACCGCCTCGAGGGCGTTGTCGACCAGGTTGCCGACCACGGTGAGCAGGTCGTCGGTGGGCAGCGGGCTGTCGTCGAGCCGGCAGTCCGGCTCGATCACCAGGTCCACGCCGCGCTCGCCGGCCCGCGCCGACTTGCCGAGCAGCAGGGCGGCCAGCGCCGGTTCGGTCACCGCCCCGACCACCCGGTCGGTGAGCTGCTGGGCGAGCGCCAGGTCGCGGGTGGCCAGGCGGACCGCCTCGTCGGAGCGGCCCAGCTCCACCAGGGTGAGCACCGTGTGCAGCCGGTTCGCCGACTCGTGGGTCTGCGCCTGCAGTGCCTCGGTGAGGGCGCGGACCGAGTCCAGTTCGCTGGCCAGGTTGCGCAGGTCGGTCTGGTCGCGCAGGGTCAGCACGGTGCCGAGCGCCGCTCCCTCGAAGCGGGTGGTCCGCTGGTTGGCGACCAGCACCCGGTCGCCGGCCAGGACCGGCTCGTCGTGCGCGTCCCGGCCGGAGGCGAGCAGCTCGGCCACCGCCGGGGGCAGGTCGATCCCGGTGACCGGCCGGTCGGTCACCGGGGTGTCGTCGGCCAGCCCGAGCAGGCGCCGGCCCTCGTCGTTGACCAGCGCCACCCGGCGGTCCCGGGTCAGCACCAGCAGCCCTTCGCGGACGGAGTGCAGGACCGCGTCGTAGTACTCGTACATCCGGGTCATCTCGCTCGGCCCGAGGCCGTGGGTCTGCCGGCGGAGCCGGCGGCTGAGCAGCCAGGACCCGGTGGCCGCGAGGGCCAGGGCGGGTGCGGCGGCGCCGAGCAGCACCGGCACCTGGGCGAGCAGCTTCCGGTTGATCGCCCGGGTGGTGATGCCCACCGAGACCAGCCCGATGATGCGGTGCTCGTCGTCGTAGACCGGGACGACCGCGCGCACCGACTCGCCTAGCGTGCCGACGTTGGTGACGGTGAACGGGTCGCCGGAGAGCGCCGGGCCGATGTCGCCGATGAACGGCTGCCCGATGAGTTCCGGGCTGGGGTGCGAGTAGCGGGTCCGGTCCGGGGCCATCACCACCACGAAGTCCGTTCCGGTGGCGACCCGGGTGGCCTCCGCGTACGGCTGGAGGGTGGCCGACGGGTCGGCGGCGGTGAGGCCCGCGCGGACGTTGGGGGAGCCGGCGACGGCCTGCGCCACGGCCAGCACCTCGTCCTTGGCGGCCTGGTGGGAGTCGCTGCGGGCCAGCCAGACGGCGCCGGCCGCGCCGGCCAGCACGAGCAGCGTCACCACCACCGCCTGGAGGGCGAAGAGCTGCCCCGCGATGCTCCACTGCCGTCGGGCCACGGATCCATCCCCTCCTCTCGCCCCGGTCGTCCCGCAAGTCTGGCGCACCCGCCCGGTCCGGTTTCGGCCACGAGTCCCGGGGGTGAACAGAATGAACGCAAGCGTGCCGTTCGCTGAGACCCGCTTCACATTGTGGGCATGGACACCACCACCACACCCACCCCCGAGGCCGCCCGGCCCGCCCGCCGGGACCGGACCCGGTACCTCTACCTGGCGGTCATCGTGGCCGTCGTCGCCGGCATCGTGGTCGGCCTCGTCGCGCCCGAGGTCGGCAAGGAGTTGAAGCCGCTGGGCACCGGCTTCGTGAACCTGATCAAGATGATGATCAGCCCGGTCATCTTCTGCACGATCGTCCTCGGCGTCGGCTCCGTCCGGCAGGCGGCCCGGGTCGGCAAGGTCGGTGGCCTCGCGCTCGGCTACTTCCTGATCATGTCCACGGTGGCGCTCGCCATCGGCCTGGTGGTCGGCAACATCATCCACCCCGGCTCGGGCCTGAACCTCGGCCCGGAGGTGGCCGACGCGGGCAAGTCCGCGGCCGGTGGCGAGAGCGGCGACACGGTCGAGTTCCTGCTCGGCGTCATTCCGACCTCGCTCCTCTCGGCGCTGACCGAGGGCTCGGTGCTCCAGACGCTGCTCGTCGCCCTGCTGGTCGGCTTCGCCGTCCAGGCCATGGGCCGGCGCGGTGAGCCGGTGCTGCGGGCCGTGGAGGTGATCCAGCGCCTCGTCTTCAAGGTGCTCTCGATGATCATGTGGGTGGCGCCGATCGGCGCCTTCGGCGCGATGGCCGCGGTGGTCGGCGCGACCGGCGTGGACGCGCTGACCAGCCTGGCGCAGATCATGCTCGGCTTCTACGCCACCTGCCTGATCTTCGTGATCGTGGTGCTCGGCGCGCTGCTGCGGCTGGTGTCGGGGATCTCGATCTTCTCCCTGCTGCGCTACCTGGGCCGGGAGTTCCTGCTGATCCTGTCCACCTCGTCGTCGGAGTCGGCGCTGCCCCGGCTGATCGCCAAGATGGAGCACTTCGGCGTGAGCAAGCCGGTGGTCGGCATCACGGTGCCCACCGGCTACTCCTTCAACCTCGACGGCACGGCGATCTACCTGACCATGGCCGCGCTGTTCATCGCCGACGCGCTGGGCAAGCCGATGGCGATCGGCGAGCAGATCGGCCTGCTGGCCTTCATGATCATCGCCTCGAAGGGCGCGGCCGGGGTCACCGGCGCCGGCCTGGCCACCCTGGCCGGCGGTCTCCAGTCGCACCGCCCGGACCTGGTCGACGGCGTCGGGCTGATCGTCGGCATCGACCGGTTCATGTCCGAGGCCCGCGCGCTGACCAACTTCGCCGGCAACGCGGTGGCCACCGTGCTGGTCGGCACCTGGACCGGCGAGTTCGACCGGGACCAGGCCCAGGCCGTGCTCAGCGGGCAGCGCCCGTTCGACGAGGCGACCATGCTGGACGAGGACGAGCCGCCGGCCGGCGGGGACACCGCGGAGGCGCCGGCGCACCAGCCCGCCAGGCTGGCCGACGCACCGGCCTGCGGTTTCCGGCCAACGTCCCGAACACGGACGGAGCGGAACTACTCCCAGTCCTCGTCGTCGGCGTCGTCCTGCGGGGCGGCCGCCTCCATCGCGTCCTCCGCCAGCG